>JBIKIB010000149.1:0-8160 GCA_044361845.1 Chitinophagaceae bacterium
CCTCGGTAACAACAGCGGTGTCGGTCGCTACGAACAGAAAGAAACACTGGCGAACATCAACTATGTGATCGGATCCAGTGTACAGCGTGGTTTCGCCAACAGTAAGATGATCAACAGGTTCCTGACATGGGAGACGTCCACCGTCCTCAATGCAGGCCTCGACCTGTCATTCCTGAACAACAGATTGACCGCAACAATAGATTATTACAACCGCCTCACCAGCGGCATGAACCGCCCTTCGGAGTTCTCCATTTTCCTGATCGGAGCCTATAGCCCCGCACCACGTACCAATATCGGGAATCTGCGGAATAATGGTGTGGAATTCGACCTGAGCTGGAAAGACAGGGTCGGAAAACTCATGTATGGTGTGAATGCGAACTTCGCGTATAACCGCAATAACCTCGAGTCCTGGAATACCCTGCTGCTAAGGGGGAATGTATTCCTGGATATGCCTTACCAGTTCGTGTATTCCTATGAGGACAATGGACTCGCCCAGACCTGGCAGGATGTATATAATTCGACACCGCAGGGTGCCGCTCCCGGCGATGTACTGCTAAAAGACCTGAATGGTGACGGCCGCATCACAGCGGATGACCGTAAGGCCTATCCCAATATCCAGCAGGAGCGTCCGACCACCACTTTCGCGTTGAATGGTTTTGTATCCTGGAAGGGTTTCGATGTGACGGTTTTCCTGCAGGGTGCTTCAGGCCGGAAGGATTACTGGCTGAATATTTACAACAATACCAACTTCAACAATGCTCGTTACGCTGCATCATGGGAGCATTGGAACAACCCATGGTCATGGGATAACAGGGATGGCAGCTGGCCAAGGCTTGGTGGCAGCGGCAACAACCGCCAGTCTTCAACTTTCTGGCTGGATGATATGAGCTATCTGAGGGTCAAGAACGTTCAGGTCGGATACACGATACCCGGAAGGGGTTTGTCAAAGCTCGGCATCTCCAGCCTCCGCCTCGTAGCATCTGCCGAGAACCTTGGCACCCTGACGCAGTTCCGTGGTCTCGACCCTGAAAAACAAGGGGATGACAACAACGTATACCCCATCAACAAGTCCTATTCATTAGCAGTAAACCTGAGCTTCTAAATCCTGCAACAATGAAATTTCCGATGAACGATATGAAAAGATACACGACCATTTTCCTCGGCGTGATCGTGCTGATGCATGTCTCTTGTAAAAAAGAGCTGCTGGATCAAACGCCGACAGGATTGCTCGATGCCTCAGTTTTCTGGAAAACGGAAGCTGATGCGACCATTGCGCTGATGTCTGCCTACGCATCATCCAGAGCGGTGTTCGACCGTGACTATTACTTCGAAGGGCAATCCGAGTACACTCGCGTGAGGGGCACCAGTGCCACCAGCGGAAGCATCCTGCGGGGCGATGCCTATCAGGGTGCCAACTATGACCCATCCGGTTATGGTGCCAGTTTCGATAAATATTTCCAGTACCTCTACGGTTCGGTACATCGCGCCAACTATGTGATAGAGAACATCACCCTGAAGATGCTGCCCTCCGCGACAGGTACTTCTTTGGTGAACCTGGAGGCGATCATTGCCGAAGCCAGGCTGTTGCGCGGGATGACCTATTTCAGGCTGATATCGATGTGGGGTGATGTGCCCTATATCGGAAAGATCATCTACGACAACAGCGAAGTGACCCAACTATCCCGCTTGCCGATCGGTCAGGTGAAGGATTCCATCATGGCCGACTTCGACTATGCCGTGGCGAAACTGCCGGCGAAAGCGGCAGGTGTCGGACGTGCTGCCAAGCCCGCAGCACTTGCATTCCGCGGAAAGCTGAACCTCTACTGGGGTAGCTGGAAGAAGAACGGATGGCCAGAGCTGGAAGGTTTCCAACAGAATCCCGGTGAAGCACAGACGGCATTCGCAGCAGCAGCCTCCGATTTCAAATCCGTCATCAACGATTTCGGTCTCGCACTGTATAAAAATGGTGATCCGGGCCAGATAGACGCCCTCGGGAAAGCAGATATCCTGCCAAACTACTATGAGCTCTTCACCCCAAAGGCGAATGGGAATTCAGAGGTCATCATGGCTTTCAACCACTCCGGCACCCCCACCAACCCTTCCCAGGGCGAAGAACTGATGCGGGATTTTGCAGGACGTACCATCGAAGGTTCTCAAGCATGGGCATCTCCACGCTATGAGATAGCCGACCGCTATCAGCTTACCACAACGGGTGAATTCGCACCCAAGCTGATACCCATGAATCCGACGACAAATGCGGCGGCCCGTACGACGCTGAACTCGGCTGTGAATCCGAATTCATATGCCAATCGTGACTACAGGATGAAAGCTACCCTGATGTGGGATTATGAGATGTCCATCGGACTCACTGCGCTTAAATCCACAGGGTTTTCCCCGTTCATCTACCGGACATGGGCAGCCAACGTAACCATCGGCGGGGTTAAATACATCTCTTATAATACGGATGGTTCCAATTCAGGGTATATATTCCGCAAATTTGTGCGCAATTATGAAGGACTCGGACGTTCAGAAGGGGATTTCGCATGGCCGGTCATGCGCCTCGCCGATGTATTCCTCATGTATGCCGAAGCCAGCAACGAAGTAAGTGGTCCACTGGCGGATGCCGTCGCAGGACTGAACAAGATACGCGCCAGAGGCAATCTCCCGGCACTCAAAGCAGATAAATTCGCCAGCAAACTGGCATTTTTTGACGCCATCGAGCAGGAACGCATCATCGAACTCGTCGCAGAAGGACACCGCGGTTTTGACCTTCGCAGGTGGAGGGCTATTGAAAAGACATGGGGACCTCCAGGAAGTGTTGGCGTTTGGAGGATCGATACATGGGGCGCACAACAACAACGGTATTATCAGAATACGATCGATAGGGTATATCAACAGAATTATATCTTCAGGATCCCGCCGACGGAAAGGGACAGAAATCCAAACCTGACACAAAACATACCCTGGCGCTGAACCATAATACTACAAAAAATCAAGTGACATGAAGATCATTAAAAATACTGTGTTGTATGCAATGTTGCTGCTGGCGGCATTCACCACGGCTTGCAAGAAGGAGCTTCCGGTCGATGAAGACGGATTGCTGATCACCACAAGGGCAGAATGTTTCGTCAGCAACTTCGAATTGCTCGGAACGGATTTTGTAAGCGTACGTAATGGTGTCCCCATCATCGATACAGTGGCCCAGACCATTAACGTGACCGTGAATTTCGGCACCGATCTTAAAAACCTTTATCCGCAGTTCACACTTGCCACAGACTGTAAACTGGATCCCAAGATCACCGGAAAGGTTGATTTCTCCGACCTCGCGACTCCGAAGACATACACCGTTGTCTCCGGCAATAGAAAGGTCAGAAAGCCCTATACGGTCATTGTCAAGGTCCAATAATCACCCATCAAAGTCAAGAAGATGCTACATTTCATCAAGTGCAGAACATATATGGCAGGATTGCTGATGGCAGGACTGTTCGCATCCTGTGAAAAGGATGAATACAAGATACCCGATCCCATATCATCCATCACCACCGATGGCATCAAGCGGACGCTTGGGCCGAATATCGTATCCCTTCCGATAGAATTCGTCTATGCCATGGCCATCCCCAAATCCATCGGCAAGCTAGCCTCCGCCGAAGTGCAGGCATCCATCCCGGGCGCTGCCGGAACATACCTCGAACACAGGTCTTACTATACCAATACCAGCGGAGTGGATGTGCCTGTGACCATCGGAAGTCCATCAGTGACTTCAGGAAATAGTACCAAAGTCACTTTTACCGTGGATACCAGCGCGGCCTCTCTGCGCTATTTCTACATCGTCCCGCAGGAAGCCATGGGAAAACAGGTTTCTTTCACATTCACAGCCACAGGCTCCGACGGAAAGACCGCTACCTACAAAATGGGCCCGTATGACGTATCCAAAATGGAGATCAAAAAAGGCCTGGCCGTCTCGAACAATAACATGGCGTTCATCTCCATTGCAGACATGGCAGTCTACAATGCCGCCAGTGCTGCAAGCAACGCTGCTAATATCGATCTGGTCTATCTGTTCCGTACCACCCCTGTAGCCTTCACCCATGGTCTTGTAGCCCCAGCGGCAGACCCAGCCTATCTGCCGGGTGTGACGCTTCCGGCCGGTGTGTCCAATAACAGCAAGATCCTCAAAGTATGGAACCTGCAGGACCGTAACCTCGCAGGTCTGCAGTACGGCATCTATGTGGATGACAAAGACTTTCTACAGGTGGACCTTTCCACCGCATCCAATTTTGCCACAGGCCTGCGGGCAGAGGCGGGCGTTTGGGTGGAAACTGCCGATAAGAAATTCAGGGCCTATGTTTTTGTCAATTCGGTCAATGTCAATGGCAGTGCAGTCGTCAGTATGCTCCGATATAACATGACCTCCAAATAGCGAACCATCTCGAAATAACAGAGGAAAAGGTCATGTGTCCGATGGATGCATGACCTTTTTCGTTTCCCTAACCCCAGCATCCGACACATGATGAAGCGATCAATTCTTCCCTCAGTATTTTCAGTCATGCTGATGATCATGTCTTTCAACGCCCTTACCCTTAAGGGGCAGGGTTTCCAGCATCCCGGTATCGACCAGTCTGCCAAAGATCTGGCCGAGATGAAAAGATTTGTCGCAGAAGGTCGGGAACCCTACAAGGCCGCTTACCATCGAATGAAGGAATCCGCCGATAAGGAATTTCCTGTCAGACCGCATACCCATGTCCTGCGTGGACCCTACGCAAAACCGAATATCGGTGGGGAAGATCTGATGAATGGTGCGAGGATGGCATATGACTGCGCACTCATGTGGTATCTCACGGGGGAACGTCGCTATGCGGATAAATCCATCGGAATCATCAACGCATGGTCTCCCCTGATATGGGATTTTGACTACAACGATGCAAAACTACTGGCCGGACTTACAGGGTATCTTTTCTGCAACGCCGCAGAGATCCTGCGTTACACCGATGCCGGATGGAAACCAGCATCCATTGAGGCGTTCAGCCATATGCTGATGACGGTCTATTACCCCCTGCTCCGCCAATATTTCCCCACGGCGAATGGCAACTGGAATGGTGCCATCATCCATTCCCTGCTCGCCATCGGGATCTTCACCGATGACCGCAAAATCTTCAGCAATGCCGTGGATAATTTTCTCCATGCACCCGTCAACGGCAGCATCTTCAAGTACATCTATCCAAACGGTCAGTGCCAGGAAAGTCCTCGCGATCAGGGCCATGTGCAGCTGGGACTGGATGAATTCTCCGGAGCAGCCCGCATCGCCTACACACAAGGGGTGGATCTCTTTTCCATCGGTGACGACCGCATCGCCCTTGGCTTCGAATACACCGCCCGCTTCCTTTTCGGAGAATATCCACATTGCTATGGCACGATCTCTGAGCGGGAAAAACGACTTCGTGAAAATTATGAATACGTCTATCGGCATTATACCGCCAAAGGGGTGGAGATGCCATGGACGAAACGTGCGGCAGATTCATTAAGGCCGAAAGCCGGTAGATCCGTGCTGACAGCCGTTCGGTCGTCATTCTCTTCCCCTGCAGTGAGCAAGGGAGCTCCCACGCCATCAAAGATCGCATACATGACCGGGGCGACTTCGACCCCCGCTGCCATGGATATCCCCGCAGGATCGGTCATTTTGGAACCCGGACAATCCATCCAGCAGGCACTCGACGCGCTTTCCGGAAAAGGCCTTTCTTTAGTTTTGAAAAATGGCATCCACACGTTCCCTCAAACATTGAGAATACCATCCGGCATCACGATCAGGGGGGAAGGGATTGGTACGATCCTGTACCTCGATCCTGCTTCTGGCATGAGGGAAGCGATGGTGAATGCCGACATCGACATGCACGATGTGACCATCCGCGACCTGGTGATCGAGGTTTCCAACCGCACCGATCCTGGATCAGACCCGAATGCAAACCGTTCTTTCAAGAGCGGCTATAATCGGGGAGGCATCCTCTTCCGTGCCCTCCGCGATGGTCAGATGAAGAAGATCTCACTCATCAACCTCACGGTAAGAAATGCCACTTTCGACGGGGTACAGATCGCCGGAGCAGAGCAGGTAAGGATCGACCGATGTGATTTCAGTGAGAATGGGAGCAGCATCGTCCCCGGACCCAGACTGCAGCATAACCTGCTGCTCCGACATGTCAGGAATATCCTCGTCAGCGGATGCCGGCTGGTGACATCTCCCTTTGGCAGCGGCATCGTCCTTGACCATTGTGAAACCGCAACCGTGACAGACTGCGAGATCGCCCGCAACGGATACTTTGGCGTGCTGGTCTCAGAAAGCAGGGATATCAATGTGACCCGTAACCTCATCGAGGCGAACGACCGCAGTGGCGTCATGATGGAATTCCTCCACCGCGGGTCTGCGAACATCAAAGTCCTTGACAACAGGATATGGTACAACACGGGTTATGGTGTTGAATCCCATGCGACCACTCTATTATCCGTGATGAACAATGCATATGCCGGGAACGGTAATGTGCCGGACCAGGAAAAGATCAGTGCTGAAAAGATACTCATGCTGCAATAGCGCCATCAAAGCGGTACATCCACACTGCTGCCTGCCATCATCCCATCAGGAAGGCTAACGGTGCGGGGTACTGTATCCTGTGCGGTGACCTCAATGGTGATGGATCGCTGTTTTCTGGAGGGGTCTGAAACCGTCATTCTGCGCAAATTCACACCGTCCATTTCCACCATAAGCATGCAGGGGGCACTCACTTTCAAGGTCATCCCCTTTGCGATCGTCACCGTTCCGGGGTTGTAGAACACTGCCTGGACAATACCTTTCCCGTCATGCCGAACGGCCTGCAGGGCGGGGGTGTTCGACAGGATGCGCAGCTTGCGGCCACTGAAGCTTTGTGCCACCCCTGCCTTTACACCCGGCACGACCATGTATGCATATCCTGCAGATGCCGGCTTGATGCCATGGTCTATCCGTAGGGTGAACACTTCCTTCTCCACGGTTTCTTCCGTCGCCCAGTCCTGGTGGTTGATCCTGCGCCAGTTCCCCTTCGCGATGGCGGCACTGACAAGTACGTCGGTCATCACCGGAAAAACATACGCGATCCCATCATGGGTGATGCCGGACACGCGTATCAGGGATGACTCACCCTTCCCCATTTTTCGGTTACCCTTTTCCGTTACGACCTGCACATCCCCGTCAAGGTTCCGCTGGTCGATGGTGGTGGATACCGGATAAGCCGCCTCTGACCGGATGCCTGCGCCGAGGCAAACGTATTCATCGTCGAAAAAGAACCATGCCTTGCGTGCTGACAGGGGATCATGCGGACTCCTGAAATCTTCCGCCGCCGCTCCCACCGTTCCGTTCGTGACACCCCCAACGAAATCTGAAAGTCCTTTTTTCGCGATCTCTCTCCAATGAGGCAGTGCAGGCTTTTGGACGATGGTCGCACCCGGGATCTTCTGCCAATCCCATACCGGGAAGATGCCGTCATATTCCTTTCCTGACATACTCACGAAGTTCGACCCATCCGCGAAGTGATGGTGGAGCAAACCTTCTTCATTATGGGGATATTCCATGCTATACTGGCGGGATGAATGCATACGTACGGATGTGAACCATCCCGGGCGCTGGTGCGTATAATATTCCGATTGCCAGAAGAATCTGCTCCATGCCAGCTCAGGTGTCACTTCGTTCTTTCGGATGCGCACCAGCTCTTCGAGTTCTTTTTTCCGGTAGGATGACACCCTGGCAAGGTTGGCGGGGGTTTCCGAGGATGCTTTGTGTTCCTCATTCCTTCGGCTCATGTCGCGGTTCCGGGCACCGACATCGGGGTATTTCCCGAATGCCATCGACTTTGAAATCCCATCCAGATAGTAGTCGGTCAGGAGTTTCGTCGAAGCTTCCGGGAACGAGAATCCTGTGCCCGCGATCCTGGAGGCCCAATAGGCGAATGTCTGCGCGTAGCCGGTACCGTAAGTAAGGGTCGAGATGACGTTGTCCGTCCTGTGATGAAAGCTCATGTCGGCCTGCAAACCCCTTCCCTCAGACACTTTGATCTCTTTTGTCATGATTTTCACGACGCTGTCGAACAATGCGATGTCGCGCTTGAATAGCGCCTGCTTCCCGATCATGCCCGCGATCTG
>JBIKIB010000150.1:0-8156 GCA_044361845.1 Chitinophagaceae bacterium
ACCTTCTTCGAAATGAAGGCCGGCTTTCATCGAAGCAATATGGTATGCAGCACCTCCGCCGAAATGATGGCATCCTGCATCACGGACGAAATGCCACAATGCATCCACCTGCGGATATGCGGCAGCGCCATCGTAAAGCACCAAAGTTGCTCCTGCAAGCATTGATGCCACCGAAAAATTCCACATCATCCAACCCGTGGTTGAATACCAAAAATATCGCTCCCCCTGCCGCACATCCTGATGCAGGACCAACGCTTTAAGATGTTCAAGGAGACATCCCCCTACAGAATGAGTGATGGCTTTGGGCTTCCCCGTGGTACCCGAAGAATAAAGCACCCAAATGGGATGATCAAAAGCCACAGGCGTGTACACTGGTTTGACAGAAGGTCGATCCATCAGTTCACTCCATAATTTCCAGCCATTCATTTGAGGAGCATCATGCAAGATGGGGAAAATGACCACTTGTTCCACACCTGGAATGGCAGTGATCAATGACCTCCAGGCTTGCTTCCGATCATATGATTTCCCATTGTAGACATAACCATCAGTCAGAAAAATGACTTTGGGCTCAATCTGTCCGAAGCGATCCAGGATACTCTCGACACCAAAATCAGGAGAACAACTGCTCCATATGGCTCCGATGCTGTTGGCTGCAAGAAAGGCGATGACTGTCTCAGATATATTGGGCATGAGCGATGCCACACGATCTCCTGGTATCACTCCTTTTTCACGAAGCCATGCTGCTAGACGGGCGACACGGGACTCCAGCTCTTCCCAGGAGATCTCCACAAGGGAAGATGTCTCAGAACCGAAAATGATGGCAGGGGTTTCATAAGAACGATTCCTGAAAATATGCTCTGCATAATTCAACCGAGCCCCTTCGAACCATTTCGCTCCGATCATGCCTTGGGGCGGCAATTGCAGCACACTTGTATAGGGTGTATCAAAACGGACCTTGAAAAATACCGCAACGCTCTCCCAGAAATCAGGTATGTTCGATATACTCCATTCGTAGAGGGAAGCATAGTCCTTTACGGAAACCTTACGCTCTCGTTCCAGCCATTGCATATACTCATACATGGCGGATTTTTTCATTAATAACTCATCAGGCCTCCATAGCGGTTCTGTTTGGGTATTCATATGGTACCATAAAGGTAGGACTGAAAGATTCAATCTTTCATCTTTGCCGGTTTCCTGGCACCATCCGGAAACATGAAATCCTCGTCACGGGATTCCGACTGGGAAAATCTGCCGATGTCATGTTGGATTTTAAAGCCTTTGATGCATGAAAGAAAAAATATGACCATATTTACACCATGAAAACACCGGCCGATCACCGGATCGCAGAGGATTTACGAAAAGACTGGAGCATCATTCTTCCGGTACAGGCATCAGAAGATCAGATAATCGCATCCCTCAGTGTGGAAGTGAACAGGCTTATCATTCAGGATTTTCAACGCCTTGTCGGTCTGCTATACCGGATCGATATACGCGAGGCGAATTTGAAAAAACTATTGAGGGAGAACCCGGAATCAGAAGCAGGACGTATCATTGCCTGGATGATCCTCGAAAGGCTAAAAGAAAAGTTAAGGAGCCGTGAGCAATCCAGGGAGGATCCTTCTGATATCCCTGAGGATGAGCGCTGGTGACGATGACACTGATGGTAGCATACACCGGAAAAGAGCCTCTGAACTGAACAAAATAACGATTGCATGAAACTAGTATCCTATCTGCGCGACGGACATGACCAGCTGGCGATCTGGGCTGATGGCTTCTTTTACAACACCGATCAACTGCACCCGGAGCTGCCTTCCACCATGGGGATGTTCCTGAACTATTGGGATGACTATTTCCCCATTGCCAAAGCATGCCTGAATGCAATCTCAGCAAACAAAACCAACTCCACCCATGGCATAAAGGCAGACGAAAGCCTCTTGCTTGCCCCAGTTCCGTTTCCAACAAGTTGCCGTGACGGATATGCATTCCGGCAGCATGTGGAATCAGCACGCAGAAACAGGGGTGTCGGTATGATCACAGAATTCGACCAGTATCCAGTTTTTTATTTCACCAACCACCATAGCATCCAGGGTGGCGGCCCCGTCAGATGCATGCCTGACCATTTCCATAAACTGGATTTTGAACTGGAAGCATCCATCGTGATCTGTAGGCATGGCAGGAATATCACCGCAGACCAGGCCGACCAACACATCGGTGGTCTGATGATCATGAACGACATGAGTGCCAGAACCCTGCAAATGGAAGAAATGCTGTTGAACCTGGGGCCGGCTAAAGGAAAGGATTTTGCGACCGTGATCGGTCCATGGCTGGTTACCCTCGATGAACTCGAACCTTTTGAAACCACCCCAAAACCCGGACATACTGGAAAAGCATGGAATCTGAATATGCAGTGCCGGGTGAATGGAAAGCAGGTGAGCTCAGGGAATCTCCGTGATATGGACTGGACTTTCGCTGAAATAATCGAACGTGCTTCATACGGCGTGAATCTATACCCGGGCGATGTGATCGGCAGTGGCACCGTAGGCACAGGCTGCTTCCTCGAACTGAATGGCACCGGAAAATTAAATGACCCTTCGTATGTAGAGCAGTGGCTTCAGGAAGGGGATACTGTGGAAATGGAGATTGAGCATCTCGGAATGCTAAAAAATACGATCGAAAAGGATAAAAGCGATTTAAGCATTTTACAGAAGAAAAAAACGAACCTTTGATTTTATCTACTGCTCAGAAATGAAAATAGACCTCTCCACCCTCGCCCCCAGCGTAAGACAGAACTGGCTCCAGCATGCCATTGCCCCACGTCCGATCGGTTTGGTATCCACGATGGATGGCCGTGGTCACGTCAACCTGAGCCCGTTCTCGTTCTTCAATCTCTTCTCCTCAAACCCTCCTATACTGATTTTTTCACCTGCACGCAGGGTAAGAGACAACACGACGAAGCACACGCTTGACAATATCATGGAGGTGGCGGAGGTGGTGATCAACATCGTGGATGATTCCATGGTGCAGCAGGTTTCCCTTTCAAGTTGCGAATATCCGAAAGCGGTGGATGAATTCAAGATGGCCGGCTTTACTGCCATCCCATCAGAGGCTGTGAAACCACCCAGAGTGGCAGAAAGCAAGATTCAAATAGAGTGTTCGGTGACAGAAGTGAAAGCCCTCGGAGACGAAGGAGGAGCCGGCAACCTTGTCATTTGCCAGGTTATTTTAATGCATATTGCCGATGAGATCCTAAGCGATGACAGGACGATGATCGACCCTCAAAAAATGAGGCATGTAGCCCGTCTCGGGGGTGATTGGTATTCAAGGGTCGATGAAAGCAACTTGTTCAAAGTTGAAAAACCAAACCAGAAACTCGGCATAGGTTTCCCAGGACTCCCGGTGGACATTCGCCAGAGCAGCATCCTCTCCGGCAACCAGATCGCTCAACTCGCCAATGTGGATACCATCCCTGATTTCGAACCCGGGTTCTTTGATCCTCATGTGAAACAGATCATTCAGTACTTCTCTGCAAACCCTGACGAAATGGAACTCGAATTACACCGACATGCTGCATACCTCCTGGACAAGGGGATGGTCAGGGAAGCCTGGCAGGTGTTGCTCCTGTCTTCAAATGCCTAAGAATTGAAACGCTGACATAGCCCGGTTATCCATCCTTTCCGCCTTGGTTTCCTAAGCAGCCGTTTCGTGCGCACTTTGGCATCCACACCGCCTTACACTACCTTTGCAGAAATTTTCCAACACCCATGCAGCTGCACCATTTGAGCGAACAGGAGATCATACGAAGAGAAAAACTCATTGAACTTCAACAACTTGGCATCGACCCCTATCCAGCAGCGATGTATCCCGTCAACTGCATGGCTTCTGATATTAAATCCGGATATAACAGTGAAGCGGATCCAACGGCATTCGCGGATATATGCCTCGCCGGAAGGATCATGAGCATACGTGACATGGGTAAAGCCAGCTTCGCAGTGATGCAGGACGCTTCAGGAAGAATACAGATTTATGTCCGCCGAGATGATATCTGCCCCGGAGAAGACAAAAGCCTCTATGATAAAGTCTGGAAGCACCTCTCCGACATCGGAGACATCTTCGGCATCAAAGGGTTCGTGTTCACTACTAAAACCGGAGAGATCTCCGTGCATGTAAAGGAACTCACCCTTCTCACTAAGTCGCTTAAGCCCTTACCCGTGGTAAAGGAGAAGGAAGGCGAAACCTTCGATGCAGTGACTGACCCCGAGTTCCGCTATCGTCAACGCTATGCAGACCTGATCGTAAATCCGCAAGTAAGGGAGACATTTGTCAAAAGGACTAAATTCATCAATGCCATCCGGCAATTTCTGAATGAAAAAGGTGCATTGGAAGTCGACACCCCCGTCTTGCAGAACATTCCCGGAGGCGCCTCCGCACGTCCCTTCACCACGCATCACAATGCACTGGATATCCCAATGTACCTGCGCATAGCAAACGAACTCTTTCTAAAAAGACTCATAGTGGGTGGATTCGATTGGGTTTATGAATTCTCGCGAAACTTCCGAAATGAGGGGATGGACCGCACCCACAATCCTGAATTCACCGTTCTTGAATTCTATGTCGCTTACAAGGACTACCTGTGGATGATGGAAACAACAGAACAAATGCTGGAACAGGCGGCGATCGCTGTCAACGGAACCACCATTGTGGAATTGGATGGCAAGACCATCGACCTAAAGGCCCCGTACCGGCGAATAACCATGTTCGAAGCAATTGAAGAACACACGGGCATCAACATAACCGGGATGGATGAAGAACAGTTGCGCGATGTCTGCCAACAGATGCATATCCCCGTCAATAAAAGCATGGGTAAAGGAAAACTGATCGATGAACTCTTCAGCGAAAAATGCGAGAAGCATTTCATTCAGCCAACCTTCATCACAGACTACCCTGTAGAGATGAGTCCTCTCACAAAGAAGCACCGCAATAAGCCCGGACTTGTCGAACGATTCGAGCTCATGATCAACGGAAAGGAAATAGCCAATGCGTATACGGAACTGAACGACCCCGTAGAACAACGGGAGCGCTTCGAAGAACAGCTTAAACTGATGGAACGCGGTGATGACGAGGCAATGTTCATCGACTATGATTTCCTGAGGGCACTTGAATATGGGATGCCGCCTACATCCGGAATTGGCTTTGGCATAGACCGCCTCTGCATGCTGCTCACCGGACAGCCATCCATTCAGGACGTATTGCTGTTCCCAATGATGAGGCCGGAAGCATAACAACTGAAATCTCGGGTACCAGTTATCAGGCGCTTCTGTCGAGCAACACCTGATACCCATTTTCATTCCCAGGACAGATCAATGCTCAGAGCCTTCGGAATAAACCAACTCCGACCAAGGAATTATTTATGCCACCATTGGGCAACTGCAATCCTGCATTGCTGATATGCCTGAAAGCGGTTCGCAGATCAAGTTCATACATTGCAGAAAACCTGTACGTTATGCCCATGAACAGATTACTTGAAAAAATCAAACCCTCTGATTGCCGATGGGTGGCTTCTGAGAGATAATGCGGACCTGTTCCTGCACCCATATATATTGCCGCATTCGTACCCCGAATCTCTCTCTCCAATTGAAGACCGAGATTCAGACCTACCTCATATCCGGAAGCATTGACCGGATCAGCATTGTCAAAGTTGAAACGGGAGATCCCGTAATGTGGCTGAGCCATGAGGTGAAACTGCCATGAGCCCTTACGCAATACACTGAATTGATACTCCGCCTGAAGCAAGGTGACAAGATAGCGGTATTGCACATCCAGAAGCGCCTGGCCCCCCTGTGAGACCATCACACCCATGGTATGACGCCGGTGATCCTTCTCGAAAGTCTGTGCCCCGAGGGTTGAAATGATCATACAAATGAATGCAACAAAAATCACAGTAGATCTGAATGTCATCCAATTATTATTCACTTTTGTCATACTGCCAATTGACGCCATCATGGATCATTCCTTGACCTTTGAAGGTCTGACAATATACAGCATAAAAACAAGTGACATCAGCAGCAACATGGCAACGAACTGATGAGCAACCCCCAAATACAGTAGAACCGCTGCCTGATCAGAGAAGCTGACTGTGAGGATGCCGAGAATGACCTGAAAGATGACCAACCACAAAGGCCATATGCGGGAGCGATTGAAGAAAATGGTGCCTTTTGTGTCCTTTGCCTTCAAATACCAAAAAACAATCGTGACTGCGATCAAATAAGCCAGCCCCCGGTGTATGAACTGAACGGTGATAGGGTTGTCGGTCAAGAAAAAAGATGCTTCAGTACCTGCCATACCCATTGGCCACCATTGTCCATTAATGGTTGGCCAGGTGGGTGCAAAACTCCCGGCTTTCAGACCTGCCATGAACGCACCATAAATGAGCTGAACGACGACAATAGCAGTGAGTGATATGGTGGATTTCCTCAGACGCATGTCCACGACCCTTTCATCATCAGGTATCGTTAGGGTCAAGGCAAACCATAGGGTATACGCCAGAAGTCCCATTGCAGCCATGAAGTGAATCGAAAGCCTGATATGACTCACATAAACATCCTCCGGATTTAGACCACTCTGCACCATGATCCAACCTAGAGCTCCTTGCAATCCACCTAGCAGGAAAAGTACCAGCATGGGAAGCGCCAGTGCATTTCCGATCATTTTCTTCACTAAGAAATATATGAAAGGAATCAGAAAAACAAATCCGATCAGCCGGGCCCAAAGGCGATGAAACCACTCCCAGAAATAGATGAATTTGAAATCCGTGATGCTGAAGTCGAAATTGATATGTTTGAATTGCCCGATCTGCTTGTACTTTTCGAAAGCCATTTGCCAATCGGATTCATTCAGCGGGGGGATGGTACCTAAAATCGGTTTCCATTCTGTTATGGACAATCCTGACCCGGTGAGCCTGGTGATACCCCCGAGGAGGACCTGTATCATGATCATGGCAACACCCAGTAGCAACCAAATTGCAATTGATCTTGAACCGGGAGCTTGCATTGCTTTTTCGTTCATTGTACAAAAGTATCACAGTGCATTTTCAGTCCGGGATTTTGATGAGGATTTTGTAGGTAATTTGCATCAAATGCTCAAACCATTTTATCAGCAGAAGACCCCGGAGGCGGGCTGCGACGAGGCTGGCAGGGGTTGCCTTGCAGGCCCGGTTTTTGCGGCTGCGGTCATCCTTCCACTTCATTTTCAGAACCCGCTGCTGAATGATTCCAAGCAAATCAAGGAACAAGATCGATATATGCTTCGGGAGGTGATCCTGCGCGAAGCCATTGCATGGGCTGTTGCAAGTGTTGACCATGACGAAATAGACAGGATCAATATCCTTCAGGCTTCAATTAAAGCCATGCATCTGTCCTTGGATAAGCTAAGCACAAGGCCGGGTTTGATACTCGTGGATGGTAACCGATTCAAAGCCTATCCATTCACGCCACACATGACAATCATTAAAGGTGATGCGGAATACGCATCCATAGCCGCTGCAAGCATCCTTGCTAAGACTTTTCGGGATGACCACATGCATAAACTGCATAATGAGCTTCCGCATTACAACTGGAAACAGAACAAAGGATACCCTACTTTGGCACACAGAATTGCCATCAGGACATTCGGCCCAAGCCCATATCACCGAATATCATTTAAATGGCGGATAGATGATGCTGATATCCCAGCCGTCTGATCCCTCTATCACACTTTGAAGTCTCCAAGGCCCTGTCTAAGAATAACAGGCTCATCTCCTGTGAGATCGACAATGGTAGAGTACCTGAAACCACCCACACCACCATCCACTACTATATCAACAAGCTTTCCAAACTTCTCATGGATGCACTCGGGATCTGTATATTCCTCGATCATGTCGCCCGGCAATGATGAACTCAGGATCGGATTGCCAAGTTCTCGTATGATTTCACTCGCAATTGCATGGTCCGGTACCCGAAGCCCGATAGTATCTTTCTTACTCTTCAAAATTCGAGGAACTTCCTTGCTGGCAGGCAGAATGAACGTGAACGGACCCGGTATATGGCTTTTTAAAATCCTATAGTCCGGCGTGGTGATACTCTTTGTGTACTTACTCAGGTCGCTTAGATCATTGCAAATAA
>JBIKIB010000151.1:0-8153 GCA_044361845.1 Chitinophagaceae bacterium
AGTGCACTAAAAACACAAAAGGAGATCATCAAACTAGGTAGCGCATGGGATTTGTCGCGCGTATAAAATCTTTAGGGATTCATAGACCATTTAAGAGATGGATCAAAAGTTATAATTTTTGTGATAAAATAAAAAATCGACTTTTGGAATGTATATGGATTGGGAATGTAGTGGGATCTGAGTTTGATTAGGAGTTCACCGCCTTTTTATAAAATGAAAAAGAAAATATCAAAGCTTTGACAGGAACTCGAAAAGTCCGGTGTCAGTATTCGTCAATTCCATTTTCTTTCTCATGCGTGTTCTGGCAATATTGACGGCGCGTATGGATTGACCCGTGATATCTGATATTTCCTTTGTGGTCATATCCAGTTTCAGGAATGCGCATAGTCGACGTTCGTTCAGGGAAAGCCCGGGGCAGGCTTTTATGAGACGATCATAAAATCCGGAATGTATCTGTTGGAATCTGAATTCAAACTCTTCCCAAGCTTGTGTTTTCGAGATTGACCCGGCTTTACTGTAAAGTGTCTTTTGCTGATCGGGTTGGTCCGAGGATACTCCAGTCACCGAACCAAGATCACCGATCAATCCCTGCATCAATGTATTCTTCGTCAGTTCATAGTTGATCCTACTGATCTCATTATCTCGATTTTCCAATTCAGCCTGCAGTCGCAGTGTTTCCAGTTCCAACTGCTTTGCCTCCAGGCCCTGTCGTATCCGCATCAAGTTTACTTTTCTAAACCGTGAACGGTAAACCATGATGGCGAAAAAAGACATTACCCCAACCACGGATATCACTATCAAAGCGTACCCAAAACTTCGCTTGTTTTGTTGGTCTCGTTCGAGTAATTCCTGTTCTTTTTTTTCAAATTCCTGAAGGAGTTCCTTACGTACCAATGCTTCTTTTGCCTGTGTGGATTGTGATTCAGCATCACATTCCGTAATGATATCCAGATATCGGATCGCGGAATCTGCTTCTCCTTTCCTTCGATATATACTATAAATGGCTTTAGAAAAAGTACTTTTCATTTTAATACTTCCAAGGGCCTGAGCGGCCACTAAGCCTTGTTTATTAACAAACAGGGCATTGGTATCATCATTTTTTTCAACGTATAGGGATGCTAATGTTTCATTTATCGCGAGTGCTGTAGCCATATCTCCGGTCAGAAGAATGACATTCTCCGCTTCTTGCAAGAGCTGCAGGGCCTCGTCGAATTTGTTTTCAAAGATCTTGGCCTTTGCCTTTGCTGTCAGGAGTTTTGTCAATGACGTTTCCTGTCCTTTGATCGATCTTGCCAATCGAATACCAGAATCCAGTCTAATGTAGGCTTTGGGCAACTGCAGCTCTGCCAGATAACATGCCCCTATATTCAAATTCAAAGTGATCAATTCCGGGATCGGAACAACCTTACCTGAGTTTTTATAAATATCCGAAAAGGTCAATTCCGCCTTTTCCAAACTGATCAATGCTTGTTTATATTCGCCCATGGAAATATTGATCAGTGAAATGTTCAAATTATTATTCATTGCTTCAACATCATCACCGACCTTGCCAGCCTCTTTGGCCGCAAGGCTAAAATAGATGATGGCCTGATCATACAGGCCCGTAAAATAGGATACGGATGCCACCCCTTTGTATGCCTTCATCTGCAGAGAAGGATCACCGTCTTTTTTTGCTGCGCTCAGGGCTTCCTGTGCATAGGAGAGAGCCTTCTTGAAATCCTTTTTGATCACATTCTCCGTAAGAGAGAGATATAATTCTGTGCGATGCTGATTGCTTTGGGCGGATCGTAGCACTTGCAATAAAGAATCCGTCACTTTATCGTTTGCGTGGGTGGGTGAAAATCCCATCGCCAAAATACTGAAAATGAGTAATTTAAAGGTCATTACAGGAAAAAAATGCGACATTGACTGATTCATTTCTATGATGAAAGTAAACAATCCACATTAGCTTTAGTCAACTGCTCTTGAATTTTTGATACTTTAAGGAGTGATCTCCTGGTTTCCTTTTGCTTGCTGCGGACAACCGTAAAAAAGGACAACATGAGCCCCGAAAAATCAAATGTAGTACCTTATAGAAAAACGTTTTTTGGGGGGAGTCCTACAGACAGCCAGTGTTCTTTGAGGGGAATCAGATCCAAATAATGAAAAACTTGTACTCCGGAGAATTACTTAATTTAGGTTGTGGCCTTTGCCGGGTAGTTTAAATTATCCAAGCCCTTTGGCAAAGAGACTTGTGCAATCTGTCTACTTCTGCGTAAATCGAATTATTTTTCAATGCCATTTTCATATTAAAACACAGGGTCAATGAATATAATAAAAAGCTCGATCACTTCTGTTTTGATGTTGGTCGCCATGTGGTCAACAGCACAAAATAAGAATACGAAGCCGAACATCATTTACATCCTGGCGGATGATCTGGGCATCGGCGATGTGGGTGCTTATGGTTCAGACAATAATCAAACGCCCATCATTGATAAGATGGCAAAAGACGGTATGCTATTCAAACATTCGTATACCGCACCTTTATGCGGCCCATCCAGGGCATTGATCCTGACAGGCCGATATGCGTTTCGAACAGGCGGCGTGAACCAGGATATGGTAGGGCGTATCAAACCTGAAAATGAAGTACTTACGTCGGGTGTTTTGAAGACTGCGGGATATACAACCTCAATGATCGGTAAATGGAGCCAGTTTTCTTTAACGCCAAAAGAGTTTGGATTTGATGACTATCTGACCTTCAGAGGAAGTGGTGTGTATTGGAAGAAAGACGATCAAAAAACCTCCACTTATTTCAGTAATGGTTCGGAAAAAGCATTTGACAAGGATATCTACATGCCCGACATTATGCATGATCACTTGATGAAATTCATTGTAAAAAACAAGAACAACCCATTTTATATTCATTATTCACTCGTGCATGTACATTCTGACATTCAACGCACACCGGACAGTAAAGCAGGAAGTGATCTGTATGCGGATAATACAGCTTATATGGATAAACTGGTCGGGAAGCTATTGCATGCATTGGACAGTTTATCATTAAGGGATAATACATTGATAATTTTCATGGGTGACAATGGTACAGCCGCAAAATATGCAGAAAGAGGGACCATTGGTGGCAAACAACTTTCCGGGAAAAAAGGCAGTATGCTGGAATGTGGGAGCCTCGTACCAACCATTGCGTACTGGCCAGGCAAAATCGCTGCAGGAAAGATCAATGATAACCTGATAGATGCAAGCGACATATTGCCAACATTCGCTGAATTGGCCGGTGCCCGTTTGCCCAATGACAGGATCATTGATGGTAAAAGTTTTTTATCACAGTTACTCGGCAAAAACAGTGAACCAAGGGAATGGATATTCATGGAGCTGGGAAATAAATGGTATGTGAGGGATGCAAAATGGAAATTCACAAGAGAGCAGGAACTGTACGATATGAGCAATGCTCCTTTTGAAGAAAAACTCATTTCGAAACAAAGTGAAAATGCTGAAAGCATCGCGGCTTACAGGCGTTTAAAAGCTGTACTGGAAAAATTAAATCCCGCCGGTGGGATTTTAGATGATGCGGATGGAAGTGGCAGGCATGGAAGCAATGTGGAGAAACAAAAGATCGAAAAGAAAAAAAAGAAATCGGATGATGATGAGTGATCATCGTCTATCCATTAGAAGAAAAAAAGTTATTTCCTAAACTGAGAGGTTCGGTTATGCCGACGAATAATGAGATCAATGGAGCCCGGCAATATTTTGATCTCCAATGTCGATAGCGATCGACAGAAATCCTTCCACTTAAAAATACCGGGTATCGTTATTTCCGGAGAAAAAGGGTTTTAGGATGAATGCCATCCCGATCATACCGGTTCACTATTGTCCGACTTTAAAGACTCTCACAATTAAAACTTATGCAGACATAGGGCCTGGAAACACTGTCATCCGATTCAAACCAACCTTCCCCGGCATACAAGACTTATCGGATACCTGATCTAAAACCGTAATTTGATGCCACCATTGACCACAAACCCTTCAACAGGTGCATAAATATCCCTAAAGTTGGGATTATTGATTGTGCCTGTAAAAATGGGATCAAACTTTGACTGCCTTGTATCGGTGAAGTTTTCAAAATTTATGAATAACGAGAATTTCTCCCATAGCTTTTCCGCCATGAATCCCATGATCCAATAATGCTTGCCAAAAGTACCATCCGTCAGTCTTTGTCTGCTGAAATAGTAAGCCTCCAATCCTAACTTCAGCTTGTCTTCGATCTCATACATCAAAACATTATTCAACCTATGCTTAGCGGTTAATGGCATCCATTCCCTTGTGTCAATAAAATGTGTGTTTGCATCCGTGTAAGTATAACCGATGAATAATTTGAAGTCCTCGTATGTCAACCGGATATTTGTTTCAATGCCCTTTGTATTGAGATACCCAGTAGAATTCTGAAATTGCACTTTTCCACCGGGAGCGCCCACCAATACGAGTGGATTGTTCAGTTTTGTGAAGTAGAACAGCTGGTTCAAACTCAGACCCACATCGCCGATTTTTGTGCGGTAATTGATATCCCAGTTTGCCCCTATTGAACGTTCGTTCCTAGTCCTGTTCATATCAATGGGTAAAATATTTTGGAACTGCATCCGTTCTGCTTCTTCTGTAAAAATGGTAGGGTTTTTATACCCAAATCCTCCACCTATCCTGGTGGTGAGTTTGGGTGCTAACTTGATCATGGCTGATATCCGGGGTAATAATTCAAACCCGAGGTCTTGTACATAGTCCCCTCGAAGTCCACTCTCTAACACGACCTTTTCAGTGATGGACAATACATTCTGAAGAAAGACACCGAAAGTGTTGTATCGATAATTTCTTTTGGTAGCTGCTGATGCACCCTGCTCCCTGAAATCATCAGTCAGCACGTTTGCGCCTATAATCCATACCCCTTTTTCTACTTGCCGGTTCCAGGTTAGCTCTGAAAAAGAAGACTGTTGCACAGCATCGAATGTGTAATTCGGTATGCCAATGACCCTATCAAATCTGTTGACGCTATTTTTTAATTGAAGGGATGACCGATCATTTAGTTTGTGTGAGATTCCAAATTGAGCTATGATTCGTTCGGTGTTATTTTTTTCGAAGAAGCCAGTACCACCATTTTTTATATAACTCATACTGCCCCCCGTTCGGTTTTCTGAGATATAGGTGATACCTGCATCCGCCGTGGTATTTTTTCCGTATAAAAAAAGCCTTGGACTGATAGTATATCGCTCAAATCTTGGGATTGCAGTTAATCCAATGTCGGCAGGATCAAAAGCACGATTGCTGTTTCTGGATGCAAAAACAGTCATACCGGCTTTACCATATCGTTGGCTGTAGAAGCCACTAAGGTCTAGACCACCGGCGGATGTGCCATTGGCAAGAAAGCTAAGCTCCTTATCCGTTTCCGGAGTTTTCGAAACAAGATTTACCAGACCAGCGATCGCACCTCCACCGTATAGGGTTGATGCTGCACCTTTGATGACTTCCACCTGGCGTAGATCAAGTGGAGCGATCTGAAGAATGGATAATCCGCCTGCAAAGCCTGCGTAAAGCGGATACCCATCACGGAGGATCTGTGTATATCGCCCTTCCAATCCTTGTATTCTGATGCCGGCATTAAAAGATGTGGCTGATGTTTGCTGTGTTTGTATACCGGTGCTTTCGTTGAGCATCATCCGGATATCACCCGGTTTCATGTTTCCTTTTTCAACCAGTTCTTCACCGGAAATCACTTCAACCCGTGTAGGTATATCTGAGATGGTTCTACTGATGCGCGTGGCCCGTACAAATACCTCTTCTTCCTCTTCTTCAGCTTCTTCCAAATAGACTTCAAAAATTGTACTATCAGCTCGAGGCACTTGAATATTTACTTCCTGTTCTTCAAAGCCGACAAAAGAAACCCTCGCGATATAAGCACCTGCGATCAGATCAGAAAAGATGACCATGCCGGAATCATCTGCCACTTTGGTTTTATCCAAAGTGGGTATGATCACCGTCGCTCCTGAAAGAGGTAAATTACCCCGTTTGCTTTTGATGGAGATCCGCATGGTGTGCTGTGCATAAGTAGCAAGTGTACATAAAACCATACAAGCAAAGAGGATAATTTTTTTCATGCTAAAGAGTAAAATATCGATCAATAAAAATCATACTGACACTGGAAAAGTCAACAAAGAAAGAAACAATGTTAAAGATCAGAAAGTTAACAACGAATATACGGACAAAGATAAATGGTTGATAATACTCTTGATCAGATATGACTTGGAGGCCACGCCTAATTTAAAGGTCACGTGAACGATTCTCTTGACCAAGTAACAGGGATCTTATGACGTCCTATCCAACCTTCATGAAAAAGTCATGCTGAGTGAGGTGCAATGCAATAATTGGGATGAAAAACGGAAGAATTCAATGAACAATGATCAGCATGGTTGAACATAAGCATGAACATCCATTAAGATCCAAATAAATGATACCCTGACACATCGGTTTCATCATGGATACAAAGGAATGCAAAACCTAATCATCAACCGAAGAGGGGATTCAAATAAAGCTTTTCACCCCGGATACAATAATTGTTTATCAGAAATAGGATATGATTTACTTCATTGTATTTGGTCTTATTGCTTATACGAATCGATCTCATGCATGAACATTTGACCAGCCGACATAAAATATGAGAAGTTGACGAAACGGAATAATTCATACAAAATCAAAAAAAGGTCGATTCGATCGATTTTCAAGTACTGAGAATCATCAGAAAATTAAAGGATTGCCACATTCATATCCGTATAACATATACATTGAATGTCGTTCCAATTATGCAAAATCACTTACCCTCGAACTTCGAGTAAAGTATATGCTTGACTTTTTTAGTTAAAGTCAATTCGGTGTATCGACCAATGAAAATACTAATGATGTTGACGGTGACAAATCCAATTCCAAAAAGTATATATGGATTGGCAGTTTTATCAAAATGGGTTTTAATGAAATCAAGGATACTATAATGCACCAGATAAAGGGTATAGGAAAAACTAGCGTTGTATTTTATTAGTTTAATGCCCATTTTTGAAAAGTTGATTTCTTTGAAGATATCTATCAATAACCACAAAATGATCGCCAGTAGAAATGCAAAGATCGTATCATAAGCATCCATTTTCATATAAGTCCTCTTAAGTGCTAGCCCACTGAAAAGCAGGACAAAAATTATTTTGATATTCCGATTTATTCCATTCAGAATATCCAATGTGGAGACAGCATATACTATCGATCCGAATAACCAATAGGTCGTTAATCCATTACCTCTACCGGTGATCAGGTTATATACAGGAACAATGGAAAAAAAAGACAATATGATCATATCAGGGATTCGCAACGCATTCTTCTTTAGAATGACGAGTATCAAATATCCAAATGATAAATATATCCACCATTCTATTGCCAAAGTCCAAAATGGCCTGGCGGAGCCAAAACTTGTGACCAGACTATTGGGGAAAAAGGAGAAAATGGAATGGTCCTGAAACATGAATATATTTCCAATGAATGACTTTAGATCAAAGGCATTGGAATATCCGTATGATAATGGGGATAGACTTTTACTTATCAGATCAAGGATAAAAACAAAAATCAAAGAGGGGATAAATGCTGTATAAATCCTGGAAAATCTGTCAGCAAAATAATGTCTGAAATCATAGGTATGATCACTGATTTTTTTCCGGAATGTTGCATATGAAATCAAGAAGCCTGAAAGCAAGAAAAAAATCAATACAGCAATATTCTGCATCCAGGGGAAATGAGGTTCATGCAGGAATGTGAATATTCCAAAAAAACTAATGCCGTGACCAATGACCACAACCTGTGCACTGAATCCGCGTATCAGATCAAGCAATACAGAGGATCCTTCTTTCAATTTATATTCTTTCATGATATACTTATCAATTTTTTATGCTTTGCAATGCTGATTGCAGGGTAAATCAGCAGCCAAACCTAAGGTTTCAGACCTGTATGGCCTAAATCCTGCGGCTTAGCGTATTGACAATTGCAAAGTAGCAATTTCTTCCTAATGGTTGTACTCATTTTCGGGGGGAGGCCGGTCTGATTTTTATGCAGCGCCTTCAGCCATCAAAAGTCGCCTC
>JBIKIB010000152.1:0-8116 GCA_044361845.1 Chitinophagaceae bacterium
CAGTCATGGCAACAGCAGAAAGGAGCATCGTCATCAATAAGATCGTTGTTCCGAGGGAGCGGCTTAAATATGCGCACAATATAAATAATATGTTGACGGCCACACAGATATAGGTGACAGCAGAGTGCGACAGGCCATAGTCAAGTAAAAGATGATGGATATGGTTCCGATCTGGACTGAAAGGTGACCTCCGACTCAGAATACGGATCGCGAACACCCTCAACGTATCAAAAAGAGGCAGGATCAGTATTGAGAAGCCGATGGCAGGTGCTGAACTGATCGGTAAGATAGATTTGGGGTCACCGGCAGTAGAGATAAAATGTATCACTAATATCGCATTGACGACACCCAACAGGAGTGAACCGGTATCTCCCATGAAGATGCGCGCTGGAGAATGATTAAAGATCAGGAAACCCATCAGACTTCCCGCTGTAATGAATGACAGCAACGCATATGGCATCTGTCCAACAAAATAGAAATAAGAACCGAATACAAACGCAGTAAGCAATCCGAGCGAGGCGGCAAGACCATCCACCCCATCGATCAGATTGAAAGAGTTGATGATCACAACGATCGCAAACATTGTCAGTGCAAGACTCATCGCTTCAGGTAACTCATACACACCCAGGAAGCCGTGCATGCTCACGATCTTGATATTCCCCTTGTACATCAACAGGAAAGCCGCTATCATTTGTCCTATCAGCTTTTTCATGGGAGACAGGACAAGAATATCGTCCTTCATGCCAAGGAAGAAAATGACCAAGGATGCAGCAACGAAATACTGGAA
This sequence comes from Chitinophagaceae bacterium, assembly GCA_044361845.1. Lineage (GTDB taxonomy): Bacteria > Bacteroidota > Bacteroidia > Chitinophagales > Chitinophagaceae > Pollutibacter. Next base: position 788 of record JBIKIB010000152.1, read on the forward strand.
TTCAGGTGCCTCTGTAAAAGACACGGATAGGAGAAGTGACATGATCATACCGGCGAAAATTCCCAAACCGCCAAGGGAAGGGACCGGTGTGGCGTGGAGTTTACGTTCGTCGGGCTCGTCAAAAAGCTTTTTCCACTCGGATACCGTTATGATGACCGGTATCGACATATACGTGATGAAAAAAGCCAATGCTGAACCGAGTAAAATTAAATCCATGAAGAGCTTTTATCACTTTTTAAGCAATGATTGTTCTGATCCTAAAAAACACACTTGACTTTCAGGAATAGGGTAGCATGCCTAATACGCACTGCATAGTTAACGAGTTTTTATGAAAAATTATTACTATTGACACAAAATATTGACATTCTGAAGAGTACATAAAGATGCTATCATTGAAAAAGCCCCCACGAAAGCAAATATTGTATAGTTTTGTCATTATAAGTTTCCTATAAATAATGGCTACACTCCCGGAAATCTCCAGTCAGGTCAGGCGTGATATTGTGCGAATGGTGCATGGTGTGCAAAGCGGGCATCCGGGCGGTTCACTGGGATGTACTGATTTCGTCACTGCATTATATTTCAAATTCATGAAGCACGACCCTTCCTTTAATATGGATGCGGTCGATGAAGATCTCTTCTTTCTATCGAATGGGCATGTGTCACCCTTGTTCTATTCAGTGCTCGCAAGGTCGGGGTACTTCCCCGTCAAGGAACTTTCCACTTTCAGAAAGCTGAATTCAAGGCTTCAAGGTCATCCGGCCACCCATGAACACCTGCCGGGTGTTCGGATCGCTTCAGGATCACTGGGTCAGGGGCTTAGTGTGGCTTGTGGAGCAGCCATGGCAAAAAGACTCAATGGAGACAACAGGCTGGTATTTTCCCTCCACGGTGACGGTGAACTCCAGGAAGGACAGATATGGGAAGCTGTCATGTTTGCGGCACATCATAAACTGGACAACCTCATTTCTGCCATTGACTGGAACGGCCAGCAGATAGACGGCCCTACGGAAAAAGTAATGTCTCTCGGAAATATCCGTCAGAAATTTGAAAGCTTCGGATGGGCAACCCTCGAAATGCAGGGAAATGACATGGATGATGTCGTTGCTGTATTGGAAAAAGCCAAGACAATGACCGGCCAAGGCAAACCCATCGCACTCATGATGTATACCACGATGGGAAAGGGTGTCGACTTCATGGAGAATGACCACAATTGGCATGGTGTGGCGCCTAATGACGAACAATTGTCAAAAGCATTGGCTCAGCTGCCGGAAACCATGGGAGATTACTGAATATTCACATAGCCATACTCAAAAAGGTCCCACATGGGACTTTTTTTAATTTAGTTAATTCCTGAGCTCGAATGGTTGTTTGGCCGCACGAACTGCAGGAAACCAGGATGCCAGGAAACCTATCAACAATACGGTCGATGTGACAAGGATAAAATCCCTGAATACCAACTTGACCGGATAATAATCTATCAGAAAAGACTGCCCCTGGAGTGGTACAAGTTTGTAATGGATCTGAAGGTAATATAAGAGCAAAGCCACAAGAATACCCCCGACCAATCCTATGATCGCCAAGAGCAAGCCTTCGCTGATGAATATCTTTCGGATCAGGCCTTCGCCTGCACCCATGGCCTGCAACACCTGTATGTCTTTTTTCTTCTCCAGGACCAACATACTCAATGCCCCTATCATGTTGAAGGCTGCCACCAGTAAAATAAGCGAGAAGATCGCATAGATAGCCCATTTCTCTAACTGGATGGTTGCATAAAGATTCCGATTCTGCTCGTACTTATTCTGCACCTTGAATGCCGGGCCGAGTAAATGCTGAAGTCCGGCCTTCACCTGGTCCTCATCCCCTGGGTTGCGAAGCCCAATTTCCACCGCACTGAATTCATCAGGACCATAAAAAAGTTGTTGTTTTAAAAAGTCGAGGTTAGTGATAACATATTTGTTGTCGAATTCTGCCTGTATGGTAAAACTCCCGACAGGCAGAATTTGACCTAGGCTCAGGGATTCGAGTGGGTTGGAAAGATCCGTTAGTCCCTTTCTGGGAAGGTAAATGGTAAGTGGTAAGAGGCTTCTGTCAGACAAAACCCCAATGGCATTTTCAACCCCCGCGCCTAAAACAGCTTTCGGATCATCGGCTGTACCTGTCTGAAAAACACCCCGGAAAATCTTATTCGGCACACCCGCCACGGCATGGTAGTTTGTGTCAACCCCTTTGATGAAAACAATAGCCTGGAAATCGCCGTTCTGCAGCAAAGCCTTTTCTTCCGCAATCAGAGAGGCCGCCCTTACACCGGGAAAAGAAGCCACTCGAGACAGCATCAAACTGTCAATTTGCATCACTTTCCCTTTTGCAGGTATGATCCGGATATCCGTATAAAAAGATGAATACAGGGATTTCACCAGGCTCTCAAACCCGTTGAATGCACTGAGGATGATGATCAGTGAGGCCGTGCCGATGATAATGGCAAGCACACTCACCCATGCGATCACATTAATGGCATTGGTGGTCTTTTTTGCCTTGAAATATCTCCATGCGAATTTTAGATGCATTGGATGAGTCAGGGCTTTTTTTCCTCATTGATCCTGCGGAAGAGGTCCTCCATCTTGAAGACGTGGTCCAGCGTGTCATCCAGGAAATATTTCAATTCAGGAATTCGCCTTAGTTGGTGTTTTACCCTTTCAGCAAGTTCTTTCTTGACTTCGTAGTTCTTGGATGCGATGCGTTTGAATGCCTTTTCCGAATCCGGGATCTTATAGAGACTTAAGTAGATCCTTGCCTCCAGCAGATCCGGGGTCACTTTTACATTCGATATGGACACCATACCCCCGTCGATCATGTTGAGTCCAAGCCGCTGGAAGATATCATTCATCTCCTCCAGGATCACTCCGGCAATCTGTTTTTGTCTTTTACCTTCCTCCATACGATTCTATTGATGGCTGTAAAATTAGTTACTTTTGACCCTACTCGTGGAAAATCAGAACTATCCTGCATGAAGAGCCTAAGAATTATTTTCAAGTACATCCGAAACTACCCTGGACTCGTTGGATTGTATTTCTCGCTGAACCTACTATCAGCTTTCTTTTCGACCATATCCCTGGCGCTTTTATCCCCTTTCCTAGCACTGATATTTGGCATAGAAAATGAAGGCATGCTTTCCGGATCCAGATTCAGCATCGGGGGGTTGACAGACTCCTTCTACGGTTCCATTACAGAGATCATGTCCACCCCTGCTGGGAAGATCAGGGCTCTCGGCTTCATCTGTGTTGTGCTGCTGACAGCCATTCTGCTAAAAAACCTTTTCCTGTATCTTTCGATGTATGTACTGGCGCCTATCCGCAACCGGATACTGAATGATATGCGGTCTGATATGTTCTATAAAATCCTTCATCTGCCCGTGGGATATTTCAATGAGCAGCGGAAAGGCGAGATCATGAGCAAATTGACCAACGACCTCCAGGACGTAGAATTTTCGACGATAAGCTTCCTGGAGACCTTTTTTCGGGAGCCGGTCATCATCACATTTTATCTTTTCGCAATGATCAGCTTAAGTCCGGAATTATCCCTATTCCTGCTGATGTTCCTTCCGATTGCAGGACTCATCATCGGACGCATCGGCAGGTCGCTGAAACGCGTCTCCACGAAAGTGCAGGAAAAACTAGGCGATATCCTCAGTACGATCGAAGAGACGCTTGGCGGCATCCGGGTCGTGAAAGCATTCAATGCTGAAGCACATCAATTGGAAAAGTTCAGACAGGAAAACCATACCCTGTACACCATCAAGAATAAAGCGAATCGTAGACGGGATCTGGCATCCCCAGTTTCAGAAACATTGGGTATACTCGCGGTATGTTGTGTACTGTACTACGGAGGCCGGCTGGTCCTCACCAACACATTCTCCCTGAATGCAACTGATTTCCTGACCTATATCGCCATTTTCACACAGGTCATTAATCCCCTTAAATCCCTCAGCTCCGCATCCTATAACATTCAAAAAGGAGCTGCAAGTATTGAACGGATTCAGCAACTGATCACAGAACAGGAGACGATCAGCGAAGTCGCCAACCCGACACCCCTGACATCTTTCAAAAATTCAATAGAATTCAGGGGAGTTGGATTCTCCCATCAGGGCATCCCGATTCTAAAGGACATCAACCTGCGGATCGACAAGGGAAAAACAATAGCCCTTGTCGGGTCTTCAGGTGCAGGCAAATCCACGATCGCCGACCTGCTTCCGCGATTCCACGATGTGACTGAAGGCACCCTGCTCATTGATGGTGTGGATATCCGGCAGTATGCCATAAAAGACCTTAGGGAACTCATGGGAATCGTCACCCAGGAACCCCTGCTGTTCAACGATACCATTGCGTCCAATATCGCACTCGGGAAACCGAACTGTGCACAGGAAATGGTGGAACAGGCTGCCCGCATCGCCAATGCACACCAATTCATCGTACAAAAGGAAGGCGGTTACCTGTCAAACACAGGTGACCGGGGTGCAAAACTGAGCGGAGGAGAAAAACAACGCATCACCATCGCAAGGGCAGTCCTCAAGAACCCTCCCATACTGATTCTCGATGAAGCCACTTCGGCTTTGGACACAGAGAGCGAGAAACTTGTCCAGGACGCCATCAACAACCTCATGAAAGACCGTACCAGCATCGTCATTGCACACAGGCTATCGACGATCCGTCACGCCGACGAGATCATAGTCCTTGACAAAGGCAGGATCATGGAAAGGGGAAGACACGAAGACCTGATCGCCCAGAAAGGAATTTATAAGCGATTGGTAGAGATGCAGGAAGTCAAGTGAGATTGGATATTTCATGACGACCCTGCACCCCTGAACCCCGGCTGAGGACCATCAGTTTTTTCTTATTGCGAATTTGGGTTTTTTGCCATGCCTACCTTTGACTCCATGCTTAGGGTAGCATGGGGTACAGCCCTCAAACGGGCCTTATCGATGAGTTTTCCTGACACCCGGCAGATGCCATATGTCTTGTTCTCGATGCGGATAAGGGCTTTTTCGAGTTTATCAATGAAGTCATGTTGACGACTTGCCATCTGGCTGAGTTGTTCGCGCTCCATACTCAGGCTTCCATCTTCCATGGTCATATACCTGCTATCGGTCTCGTCTCCTGTCATAGCATCCTTGCGGGTGATAAGTCCATGAAGGTAGGTGAGCTCCTTTTTTGCAGCATCCAACTTACGGGCGATCAGTTCTCTGAATTCCTGTAAGTCTACATCGCTGTATCGCATTGTCGGACCGGTTTGTTCTTGCATAGGCTTGTCGAGTACAGATTTGGTGAATTCTGGTTCGTATTTACGGGAAGAAGTGGCACTTATCTTGGGCATTGCCACTGCTTTTGCAGGTTTAGCTGCTTCCTGGGCACGGGCCGCTTTCCTCATTTCAGCCATTCGGGCAGCATTATTCATAGTGGTAGTTGACTTTACTGGGGCGGGGGTCGGTTTGACCGGCACATCTTTGCTATCCGACTTTGACACTGCAGCTGGCTTAACAGCAGTTGTTGTTGGTTTCACGACAACAGCATCAGCTTTTGAAGTAGGGTTCACCGCTGGCTTCTCAGGTGCTTTGACCGCAGGTTTTGCAGAGGTCCTGGCAGCAGATTTCACCGCAGACTTAGGTGCATCTTTCTCCGCCGGCTTGGTTGGCGTGTTCGCTGACTTGGATGTCTTTACCACAGGAGTGGAGACATCTTTCTTGGTTGATGGCTTTGCAGATGCCAGGGGTTTTTTCACAGCATCCTTCACAGCGTTGCTTACAGCCGCTTTTGCTGGGGCTTTGGCAGGTTGCTTGGTGGCAATAGCTTTCTTAGGCTCCGATTGCTTGGCAACGGATTTTTGAGGCACCTGTTTTGCAACTGTGGCAGCTGATTTTTTAGGCGCAGCAGGTGCTTTTTTGTTTATAGGCATGATTTACCCTTTTTTTGATACCAGGATCTTGAGATGGATTTCGTTCACCTCTGTTTCCACACCCTCTGACAAAAGAGGCTCAATATCCAAACCATCTGCCAATATTTCCGCGCAAATATAGTTTTTAAATCGTGAGAAGGAAGGATTTAGTCTTTCGTCAGAGGATATTTTCACCATAATCCTGTCCGTGAGCTCAAATCCGCTATCTTTTCGAATTTTTTGGATCCTGTTCACCAATTCGCGGGCATTTCCCTCCTCCTCCAACTCGCCGGAGATCTGGATATCCAGAGCCACCGTCAGGGAGTTTCTGCTGGCAACGATCCATCCAGGCACATCCTCGCTTTGGACCTCAACTTCACTCAGGAAGATGACGACAGACTCATCATCCACGATCAGTTCAATCATTCCCGCATTTTCCAGAACCCTGATCTGGGACTGCGAAAGTGATGTCAGCATGACAGAAACAGCCTTCATCTTCGCACCGAGTTTTTTACCCAGCATGACAAAGTTCGGCTTGACTTTCTTACGGATGAAATCGTTATCGCCGGATATGTATTCTATTTCTTTAATGTTCACTTCCGCCTTGATCAGTTCCTCAACTTGTTCGAGATGCAAGCGCATTGCAGGATCCAAAATTGGAATCAACGCTTTTTGAAGGGGCTGGCGCACCCGGATATTTACTTTTTTGCGGATGGACAGCATCAGGGAGCAAGCATCCTGTGCCAGCTTCATGCGCTCTTCCAGGTCGGCATCGGCAAGGACAGGGTTGAATTCCGGAAACCTCAGGTGATGAACCGATTTTACGGTTTCCCTTTGGGTCACGGCATTTAAATTTCTGAAAATCGCATCAGAGAAGAATGGAGAGATCGGAGCAATGAGTTTAATGACCGTTTCAAGACACTCCAAGAGCGTCTGATATGCACTGATCTTATCCTGCTCGTATTCACCCTTCCAAAAGCGACGGCGACATAAACGCACATACCAGTTGCTGAGCTGGCTGTCGACGAACTCCTCCACTGCCCTTCCGGCGAGGGTGGGTTCGTAGTCATCCATGTGCTTTTGCACGGTCTTTACCAGGCTGTTCAAGGTGGAAATGATCCACCGGTCAATTTCAGGCCTTTCCGGCAATGGGATGGAAGCTTCACGATAGGCGAATCCATCCACGTTGGCATAGAGCGAGAAAAACTGATAGGTGTTGTATAATGTCCCGAAGAATTTTCGCTGCACTTCCCGTATGCCTTCTATATCGAACTTCAGGTTATCCCATGGGGATGCGTTCGTGATCAGATACCAACGCGTTGCATCAGCACCAAACTGTCCGATGGTCTCGAACGGATCGATCACATTTCCCAGGCGTTTGCTCATCTTATTGCCGCTCTTATC
>JBIKIB010000153.1:0-8056 GCA_044361845.1 Chitinophagaceae bacterium
CATGGCGAAATCCGTGGGCGTGCCGCTCACACAAGACGACTTTCAGCGGATAAGCGATAATGTACCGGTGCTCGCCGACCTCAAGCCCAGCGGGAAATACCTCATGGAAGACCTGCACAACATCGGCGGTGTGCCCGCCGTCATGAAATACCTGCTGAAATCCGGGATGCTCCATGGCGACTGCATGACCGTCACGGGTATGACCGTTGCCGAAAACCTCCGGGATGTCCCCGACCTTGACTTCAACACCCAAAAGATCATCATGCCGGTGCAAGAACCCATCAAAACCACCGGCCATCTGCAGATCCTCTACGGGAACCTCGCAACAGGAGGAAGCGTCGCAAAGATCAGCGGAAAGGAAGGCGAACGCTTCACCGGCCCCGCACGCGTGTTCAACGGAGAACAACAATTGATTTCGGGTATCCGTGAGGGTAAGGTCAGACCAGGCGATGTGGTGGTCATCCGCTATGTCGGCCCGCGGGGCGGACCAGGTATGCCCGAAATGCTCAAGCCCACTTCCGCCATCATCGGCGCAGGATTGGGGAAAACCGTGGCTCTGATCACCGACGGTCGATTCAGCGGAGGCACACACGGTTTCGTGGTGGGACACATCACACCGGAAGCACACGACGGCGGACTCATCGCCCTGGTCTGCGATGAAGACATCATCGAGATCGACGCCGCCTCGAACAACATCGTGCTGCATGTCCCACAGGAAGAACTGGAAGCACGCCGCGCAGCATGGGAACAACCACCGCTGAAAGCCACAAAAGGCGTCCTTTACAAGTATGCCAAACAAGTGAAGACCGCCGCAGAAGGATGCGTCACCGACGAACAAGACTGAACCAATATGCCTGCCAAGGCAAAAACCAATCATATGGAAACAGCAGCACCACAAACGGCAGAAAAAGAAAAAGTAAACACCGGGCGCACCATGACAGGCTCTGAAGCTGTCTGCGAAGCAATGATCCATGAAGGTGTGCAGACCATCTTCGGATACCCCGGAGGTGCGATCATGCCCATCTATGACGCATTGTTCAGCTACACCGACGCCATCGAACACATACTCGTCCGCCATGAACAGGGAGGCATCCACGCCGCACAAGGCTACGCCAGGTCATCCGGAAGGACCGGTGTCGTATTCGCCACCAGCGGCCCCGGCGCGACAAACCTCGTCACCGGCCTTGCAGATGCCATGATCGACTCCACCCCGCTGGTATGCATCACCGGACAAGTGTTCGCACACCTCCTCGGTACGGATGCGTTCCAGGAGACGGATGTCATCAATATCACCACACCCGTCACCAAATGGAACTATCAGATCACCGATGCCAATGAAATACCCTCCATACTGGCTAAAGCATTCTACATCGCCAAAAGCGGAAGACCCGGGCCGGTACTCATCGACATCACCAAGAACGCACAACAACAGTCATTCACCGACCCCGGTTACCAGCCCTGCAACCACATCCGCAGCTATCGCCCCAAACCGATCGTCAGGAAAGATTATGTGGAGCAAGCTGCACGGCTCATCAATGAGGCAGAACGACCATTCATCATCTTCGGACAAGGCGTCATCCTGGGTAAAGCTGAATCCGAATTCCGCGCCTTCATCGAAAAAGCCAGCATCCCCGCGGCATGGACCATCCTCGGCCTCAGCGCACTGCCGACCGACCATCCGCTGAATGTCGGCATGCTCGGTATGCATGGCAACTACGGACCGAATCTGCTCACAAACCAATGCGACGTACTCATCGCCATAGGGATGCGCTTCGATGACCGCGTCACCGGAAGACTCGATAAATACGCCAAACAGGCAAAGGTCATACACCTGGACATCGACCCGTCGGAGATCGATAAGAACGTGAAAGCCACCGTACCCGTCTGGGGTGATTGCAAAGAAACACTGCCCATGCTCACGGCATTGATCGAACAAAAAGCCTACCCCAAATGGCTGGAACAATTCAGGGAATGCACAAGCCGGGAAAACGAGATCGTCATACAGGATGAACTACACCCTAAAAGCGATGTACTCAGCATGGGAGAAGTCATCAACGTCCTGAATGAACTCACCAAAGGGGATGCCATCATCGTGACCGACGTGGGTCAACACCAGATGGTCGCATGCCGGTATGCAAAATTCAACCAGTCAAAAAGCAATATCACTTCTGGGGGACTGGGGACCATGGGTTTCGCACTGCCGGCCGCCATCGGTGCGAAATTCGGGGCACCCGACAGAACCGTGGTGGCCATCATAGGCGATGGCGGATTCCAGATGACACTCCAGGAACTCGGCACCATCATGCAAAGCAAGGTGAATGTGAAGATCATCATCCTAAACAACAGTTTCCTTGGCATGGTCCGCCAATGGCAGGAACTGTTCAACGACCGCCGTTACTCTTCCGTCGATATCAAAAGTCCGGATTTTGTGATGCTGGCCCGATCCTACGGCATCGACGGACAATGCGTCACCGAACGAAAAGACCTCCGGAACGCCCTGCACGAAATGCTCACTAACGATAACGCACACCTGCTGGAAGTGAAAGTGGGCAAAGAGAACAACGTGTTCCCCATGGTACCGCAGGGCTGCAGCGTATCGGAAATAAGGCTGCAATGAACCGGCCCCTGTGTATCATGACATAGGACCGCGGGAAGGCCGCTGACAGGAACGGAAAAACAAATATAATACCATGAAACAGGAATATACCATCACCGTCTTCACCGAGAACCAGGTGGGCCTTCTGAACCGCATCGCCATCATGTTCTCCCGACGGAAGATCAACATCGAGAGCCTCAACACATCCCCTTCCGAGATCGAAGGTATACACCGCTTCACCATCGTCATCAACGAGACGGAGGATGTGGTGCGCAAACTGGTCCGACAGATCGAAAAACAAGTGGATGTGCTCAAGGCCTATTTCAACACGAACGATGAGATCGTATGGCAGGAACTCGCCCTCTACAAGGTGCCGACCGATGAGATCGCTGAAAAGGCCAAAGTGGAACGACTCCTCCGGGAACATGGTGCACGCGCCGTCGTGATCCGAAAGGATTACACGATCTTCGAGACCTCCGGGCACAGGGAAGAAACCGACAAGCTCATCAGTGTACTCGAACCATTCGGACTCATAGAATTCGTCAGAAGTGCCCGTGTGGCGATCATCAAGAACAGCAAAGGCTTCCACGAAAAACTCAAGGAATTCGAATCCCTCGACCCACATGAGGCCCGACAGGAAAACGGATCGATAGACGAGCCACAGTCGGTTTTTTCCATGTGAGGGACAGTATCGCAGCAGACCAGTGTATTGATCGGTAACAGCTAAATCGCAATTTGTAATCATAAAACAATCAACATGGCAAAATTGAACTTTGGAGGTACGGAGGAGAATGTGGTGACAAGGGATGAATTCCCTTTATCAAAAGCACAGGAAGTCCTGAAGGACGAAGTCGTGGCCGTGATCGGCTATGGCGTACAAGGCCCCGGCCAGGCGTTGAACCAGAAAGAGAACGGCATCAACGTGATCGTAGGCCAACGGAAAAATTCAAAGAGCTGGGATAAGGCTGTTAACGACGGCTTCGTTCCGGGAGAGACACTCTTCGAGATCGAAGAAGCCCTGCAGCGCGGAACCATCATATGCTACCTCCTCAGCGATGCCGCACAGATCGCCATGTGGCCTACCGTCAAAGCAAACCTCACACCAGGCAAAGCATTGTATTTCTCTCATGGCTTCGGCATCACTTATAGTGAGCAGACTGGCATCATCCCTCCGGCCGACGTGGATGTATTCCTGGTCGCACCAAAAGGATCCGGCACTTCGCTGCGCCGTATGTTCCTGCAGGGTCGTGGACTGAACAGCAGCTATGCCATCTACCAGGATGCCACAGGCCGTGCCTTCGATCGCGTGGTTGCATTGGGCATCGCCATCGGCAGTGGGTACCTTTTCGAAACCACTTTCAGGAAAGAAGTCTACAGTGACCTCACCGGTGAACGCGGAACACTCATGGGCGCCATCCAGGGGATCTTTGCCGCACAATATCAGGTCCTTCGCGAACGTGGACACACCCCTTCGGAAGCATTCAATGAAACCGTCGAGGAACTCACCCAATCACTCATGCCACTGGTGGCGGAAAACGGCATGGACTGGATGTATGCGAACTGCTCCACGACAGCCCAGCGCGGTGCACTCGACTGGTGGAAAAAATTCCGCGATGCTACCCTGCCCGTCTTCAACGACCTCTACAGCAGCGTCGCTGCAGGAAAAGAAAGCCAACGCAGCATCGACAGCAATAGCCAGCCTGACTACCGCGAAAAACTCGACGAAGAACTCAAAGAACTCCGCGATAGCGAAATGTGGCGTGCCGGGAAAACCGTCAGAAGCCTAAGGCCGGAAAATCAATCTTAAGAACTCGGTAAAAGGGTATTGAGGACCTGCCCACCGATGCCGCCCGACAATGTCACATTGGCGCTGCGGTTCCTCAATACCCCTATACACCAATACTCAAATCCCACATGGTCACCACCCCCACAGACCTGCAATTTGAACTTGCGGCAGAGCGGTTGCGAAAAATCGTCACCCGCACCCCCTTGCAATTCAATATGCGGCTATCAAAAAAATATGACTGTCAGGTCTACCTGAAAAGGGAGGACCTCCAGGTGGTGCGTTCATACAAACTCCGCGGGGCTTATAACATGATGAGCACCCTCGACCCGGCACAACTGGAAAAAGGAGTCGTATGCGCCAGCGCCGGCAACCATGCCCAGGGATTCGCCTATAGCTGTAAAAAACTCAAAACGCATGGCGTCATCTTCATGCCGGTCATCACCCCGAAACAAAAAATCGCCCAAACCCGTATGTTCGGCGAAGAATGGATCGAGATCCGACTGGAAGGGGACACCTTCGACGACTGTGCGTTGGCCGCTAAACAATTCACGGAAGAAAACAGGATGGTCTTCATCCCCCCCTTTGATGACATCCGCATCATTGAAGGACAAGGCACCGTAGGCGTGGAGATCCTCGAGGAACTCAGCGACATCGATTATGTCTTCTTACCGGTGGGTGGAGGCGGACTCAGCGCAGGCGTCGGCTCCTATTTCAAGGAACATTCTCCCCAAACAAGGATCATCGGCCTCGAACCGGAAGGCGCTCCCTCCATGACAGAAGCCCTCAAAGCGGGATACCCGGTCATGTTGAACAAAATCGACCCATTCGTCGATGGGGCAGCCGTGAAAAAAGTGGGCGCTCTCACATTCTCCATCTGCCGCGAAGTACTCACCGAAATGCACCTCGTCCCGGAAGGGAAGATCTGTACCACCATCCTCAAACTTTATAACGAAGAAGCGATCGTGGTGGAACCCGCCGGTGCCATGTCCATCGCCGTACTCGACGATTATGCCACTGAAATAAAAGGAAAGACCATCGTATGCATCATCAGCGGCAGCAATAACGACATCGATCGTATGCCCGAGATCAGGGAAAGATCCCTGCACCATGAAGGACTAAAACACTATTTCCTGATCAGTTTCATACAACGCCCCGGCGCACTCAAAGAATTCGTGAGCCATATACTGGGCCCAACAGACGATATCACCCGATTTGAATACATGCAAAAAACCAATAAGGAAGCCGGACCAGCAATCGTAGGCATCGAACTGCAGAACCGACATGATCATGAAAAACTCGTGGTCAGGATGCGCGCCGCCGGCATCGACTTCACAGAAATCAACAAGGATGATAAACTCTACGGATTCCTCATCTGATCCAGGAGGCTATTCTTCCCCCCATCCAATTATCCTACCGTAAAAACATTTTGATGGATTTCCGCATCAATGGTGTTTTATTCGTATTTTCATCATCGACGCTTGCCACTTATTAGAATCTTTCTATCAAACGCTTGTTTTTTTTACTATTTTCCTAATAATTACTTTGCGTATGGCAAGTCACAAGGGATTATACCGTCCGGAATTCGAACATGACGCCTGTGGAATCGGTTTCGTAGCCAATATCAAGGGTAACAAAAACCACCAGATCATCTCCGATGCCCTGACCATTTTAGAGAATATGGAGCATCGCGGTGCCTGCGGCTGCGAAAACAATACAGGAGACGGAGCAGGCATCCTGATCCAAACACCACACGAGTTCTTTTTTGAAGAATGCCTCAGGCTTGGCGTACACCTGCCTGCTTTCGGAAAATATGGCGTGGGCTCTGTGTTCTTTCCACGAGAGATCCGCCTGCGGGAAGAATGCAGGGAGATCTTCCACCGGACGGCAGAAAAACTCGGCCTGGAGATACTCACCTGGCGAAAAGTGCCGGTGAATCCCGAAGGCATCGGCCCAACAGCACTCTCCGTCGAACCGGAAATGGAACAGGTGTTCATCGCATGCCCTGACCATATCAACGACCCCATGGCATTCGAACGCAAGCTCTTCGTATTGCGCAACCACAGCAGCCATATCATCAATAACACCGTCCGCAAAGATGCCATCGGATTTTATATCGCCTCGCTCTCCTATAAGATGATCGTCTACAAAGGACAACTGACGAGCCACCAGGTCAGGCATTATTTCAATGACCTGCAGAACAAACGGGTCGTCAGTGCCTTCGGACTGGTGCATTCCCGCTTCGCAACGAACACCTTCCCGTCCTGGAAACTCGCACAGCCCTTCCGGTTCATAGCCCATAATGGCGAGATCAATACCTTACAAGGCAATCTGAACTGGATAAAATCAAGTGAAAAAGGATTCATATCCCCCTATTTTTCCAAAGAAGAAATGGATATGCTCCTTCCCGTGATCAGCGAAGGGCAGTCAGACAGCGCAAGCCTGGATAATATGATTGAACTGCTCGGCATGACCGGCCGTTCCCTCCCACATGTGATGATGATGCTGATCCCTGAAGCATGGGATGATAACGACCAGATGGATCCGGCACGAAAGGCTTTCTATGAGTACCACGCTTCTATGATGGAACCATGGGACGGCCCGGCATCCATCTCTTTCACCGATGGCCGCATGATCGGCGCAACACTCGACCGGAACGGCCTGAGGCCTTCCCGATACTGCGTGACCACAGACGACCGGGTGATCATGGCATCCGAAACCGGCGCACTGCCCATCGATCCCAAGTTGATCAAAGAAAACGGAAGACTCCAACCCGGAAAGATGTTCGTGGTCGACCTGGAACAAGGACGCATCATCAGCGATGAAGAGATCAAGAACGAGATCTGCAACAGAAAACCCTATGCAGAGTGGCTGAATAAATACAAAATACGCCTCAACGAACTGCCGGAACCACGCATCATGTTCACCCACCTGGAACATGACCAGGTCTTCAAATACCAAAAAGCCTTCGGCTACACCCGCGAAGACCTCGAACAGATCATCACACCCATGGCCGTCGATGGGAAGGAGCCGATCGGTTCCATGGGCACGGATACCCCGCTGGCAGTGCTCAGCGAACAACCACAACACCTCAGCAGTTACTTCAAGCAATTATTCGCACAGGTGACAAATCCCCCGATCGACCCGATCAGGGAACGACTCGTCATGTCGCTGGCGACATTCGTGGGGAACAACGGGAATATGCTCATCGAAGACCCCCTCAGCTGCCACACCGTTGCCCTCAAACATCCGGTACTCACCAACCACGACCTCGAAAAGATCCGCAGCATCGACACCGGCATCTTCCAGGCAAAAAGCCTGCAATGCTACTTCCGTGCCGATGGCAAGCCCGGCTCCCTGAAATCGGCGCTGGACAGGATCTGCCGATACGCTGTCGATGCCGTGCAAGACGGCTTCGAAGTCCTCATACTCCAGGACCGCGCCATAGACTCCGATCACGCACCCATCCCCTCCCTGCTGGCAACCGCAGCCATCCACCACCACCTCATCCGAAAAGGATACAGGGGAAAGGTCGGCATCGTGGTCGAAGCCGGAGATGTCTGGGAAGTGCATCACTTCGCCTGCCTGCTCGCATTTGGTGCCACCGCCATCAACCCCTACCTCGCACTATCCACGATCCGTGACCTGAAAGCAAGCGGTCGCATCAAAACAGAACA
>JBIKIB010000154.1:0-8032 GCA_044361845.1 Chitinophagaceae bacterium
CTTTTGACAGGGCCATGCCGGTCCACGACGGGATCCGTATGAAGAGCGGAAGCATGGGCGGGGTAAGGTCCTATGCCGGATATGTCAAAAGCACTGCTGGCAAGGAATACGTTTTCGCCGTGATCGTCAACAATTACTCCGGCTCGGGGGCATCCATCAACCGGAAACTCCGCGAATTACTGGATGCCCTGAAATGACCTCTCCACACAGCAACTGGTCTTTCCGAAGCGATCAGGACCGAAAAGAAAATATGGATTCCATGAGGACCCATTTCTCACCGGGCTTCGCACCCGGCAACGCCTGCTGGTAAGTCCACATGAGTTCCTCCCATTCCTGCACTTTCGGGTCGGATGCATCTGCATCGGCTTTATCTGCGAAGGAGAAATCGTCATTTGTTTCCATCAGCATGAACATCCTGTTGCCGGTCCTGAATATCTCCATGCTCAGGATGCCGCTTTTTTCGATGCTGAGGAGTATCTCCGGCCGTACGGCCTTGTGGATCTCCTCGTATTCCGCTATCCTTATCGGGTCGTCG
Source organism: Chitinophagaceae bacterium (assembly GCA_044361845.1). Taxonomy (GTDB): domain Bacteria; phylum Bacteroidota; class Bacteroidia; order Chitinophagales; family Chitinophagaceae; genus Pollutibacter. The sequence goes on from JBIKIB010000154.1 coordinate 536, forward strand.
ATGAGGTCGAGGGCCAGGCAGTATCTTTTCATGATGAGGTTTTTATGCGGTGTCCTCTGAGTCCGAAATACAGCACCACAAAGAAGCAAACTAACGGTACTGTATAACCGATCTGTATATTGTCGTTCATGCTGTCGATGATGCCGCCCATGATCACGGGGAAAACGGCACCTCCGATGATCGCCATGACGATGAGCGAAGATCCCGCCTTGGTATGCTCCTTCAGGTCACTGATGCCGAGCGAGAAGATGGTGGGAAACATGATCGACATGAAGAATCCGAGTCCGCCGAGCGCCAGCACGACAAATCTGCCATCGGCGTAGATCGCCACAAGGCTCAGCAGGATGCATGCGACGGCATAGATCGACAACAGCCTTGCAGGGCTCATGAATCGCATGATGGCCGTACCGGCGAACCGACCGGTCATGAACAGCAGTCCGAAGACGCCGAGATAGTACCCGGCGGTCTTCTCATCCACATCGCCCCCCGACATGGCCATGCGCACGAAGAAACTCGTCACGCATACCTGCGCCCCCACATAGAACAACTGCGCGACAACGGCCCATACAAGGTGATGGCGACCGAGTGCGCCACGGATGCTGCCCGTATTTTTTTCCTCCTCATCCCTGAATTCGGGAAGACGGTTGACGACGAACAGGATCGCGATCAGCAAAAGGAACGCTCCGAGCAACATATATGGGAGCTTCACGGATGCCGCTTCCCCGGCGAGGTAGCTGAGCTTGTCAGCCTCAGCCATGGCAGCCATCTCCGTTGCGGTATATTCCTTTCCGGAGAGAATGAATCTCGCTCCGATAAGGGGCGCGACGAACGCCGCCAGACCGTTGAATGACTGTGCAAGGTTCAGCCTCGCCGTGGCCGTTTTCGGATCGCCCAGCTTGGTCACATACGGGTTCGCGGCAGTCTCCAATATGGTGAGCCCGCAGCCGATGATGAACAATCCGATCAGAAAGACATCGTAATTCCTGCTGTTCGCCGCCGGTACGAACAGGAAAGCACCAAGGCTGAATACCAGCAGTCCGGTGATGATGCCATTGCGGTAACCGAATCTCTTCAGGATGAGCCCTGCCGGTATGGCCGCCAGGAAATATGCCAGGTAGACGGCGCTGTCAACGAATGTCGATTGCATGTTCGTCAGCTGCAAAGCCTTCCGCAGATGCGGTATCAGTATACCATTGAGGTTGTTCGCGAATCCCCAAAGGAAGAATAGGCTCGTCACAAGTACTAACGGCAAGGCGTAGTTGCTATTTTTATCGGATCGCTTGTCGGTCTGGTTGATCGTTCCCATGCGTGTGTATTCTTTTTTCCGGTTGTTCAATTGGTCATCGTCCCCGCCATGATGGTCAAAGGAGCGATCTGTCGAGGTGTACATATCCGCCATCGACATGCATAAGCTGGCCGGTCGTGTGCGAAGACCTTTCAGAGAGCAGGAAGACGACCATGTCTGCGATCTCGCGGGAGGTCGTCATGCGTTTACCCAATGGTATTTTTTCGGTGATTTTTTGCAGTGTCCCCTCGGGATCGGCCAGTGTCCTGATCCATTTTTCGTACAGCGGCGTGTAACATTCCGCCACGATCACGGAGTTCACCCGGATGCCGTATTTCAGGAGATCCACGGCCCATTCCCTGGTGAGTGCGTTTCTCCCACCGTTGGCGGCAGCATAGGCCGATGTGCCGCCCTGACCGGTCTCTGCCGTTTTCGACCCGATATTCACGATGGCGCCTTTGCTGCGGATAAGCTCAGGAAGTGCATGATGCGCCATCAGGTAGTAATGCACGAGGTTCCTGTGGAGGGATGCGATGAATGCTTCATATCCGCCGTTTTCCAGCCCCACACCATCATTCACCCCCGCGTTATTGACGAGTCCGTCGATCCTGCCGTATCGCTGCACGACCTGTTCCACGGCCTTACGGCAGTCATCCGGGGAGGTGAGTTCCGCCTCTACCTGATAGCCTTCCGGAGCATATGCGGCGAGTGCTTTCTCATTGTCTTCCCGGCTCCGGCCAACGATCACCGGTATGGCACCCTCCTGCGCCAGTGAGTGCACGATCCCTTCCCCGATGCCTTTTGCACCTCCTGTGACAATGATGATCTTTCCTGTGAGTCCCAGTTCCATTATGTGAGTTTATAGCATGTCGCAGCATTTCCACCCCAGGCTTTTTCGCGGTCAGCCTCGGGCAGCTGCCCTAAAAATCGTTTGATGATCTCCGTTACTTTCGCATAGCTGCCCGCGACAAGGCATACTGGCCAGTCCGACCCGAAACATATCCTGTCAACCCCGAAGAATTCACCGGCCGCCTCAAGATACGGCTCGAAATCCTCATATCGCCATTTCTTCCAGTCCGCTTCCGTGACCATGCCGCTGAGCTTGCAATAGGTATGGGGATGACGGGCAAGAACCTGCATGTTCGATCTCCATTTCTTCAGTTCCCCGGCGGCAATGGCGGGTTTTCCCAAATGGTCGAGGATGAACCGCTGCTCGGGGAATTTCTCTGTGAATCGCACCAATGACGGGAGCTGGTCATGGTAGACGAGCAGGTCGTAGGTGAAGCCCCTCGCCCTGAGCGCCCCCACACCATGCAGGAATGCCTTGTTCAGGAAATATCGGTCATCATCCTGTCCCTGTGTGATGGTCCGGAACCCTTTCAGTTTGGAATAACGCTTCCACCCCTCAAGATGTTCCTCCACTTTCGGATCCTTTAGGTCAGTCCATCCCACCACGGCTTTAATGAAGTCATGCTCTGATGCAAGACCTAACAGAGATCGGGTCTCCGAATAAGACTCATCGGCCTGCACGGCGATGCTCCCTTCCATGCCGCTTGCATCCATTTCCTTTTTGAGGTCGGCAGGAAGAAAGTCTTTTCTGATCGCACGCATCTCGTCACTGATCCAGCCGTGACGGGCGGGTTCGTAAGTCCAGAAATGTTGATGCGCATCGATCCTCATAACGCTAAAGAAAATAAAAAAAAACCATTGTTAGGCACCTTTATGTAATTTTCATTCAGAAAACATAATGGATATGATCAGGACCCTTCTTTTTTCTTTCATGCTCACGGCCAGTGTGTCGCATGGGCAGACAGATGCCATGTTCTCGCGCATATCTTCACAGGCCGACAAGATCGAGCCACGGATGATCGAATGGCGCAGAGACTTCCATGCACATCCGGAGCTGGGCAATCGCGAGACCCGCACGGCGGATATCATCGCGAAACACCTCCGGTCGCTGGGCATCGAGGTGAAGACCGGCGTGGCGCACACCGGCGTGGTGGGATTGCTGGTCGGTGGGAAACCCGGACCCGTCGTGGCTTTGCGTGCCGATATGGACGGCTTGCCCGTCACGGAACGCGTCGACCTGCCCTTCGCATCAAAGGTGAAAACGCAGTATGAAGGACAAGAAGTCGGGGTGATGCATGCCTGCGGCCATGACACGCACGTCGCGATCCTGATGGGTGTGGCGGAAGTCTTGTCATCGATGAAGAAGGATCTCAAAGGCTCGGTGAAGTTCATCTTCCAGCCGGCAGAAGAAGGTGTGCCCAAAGGCGAAGAAGGCGGCGCGGAACTCATGGTGAAGCAAGGCGTTTTGGAAAACCCTGCCGTGGATGTCATTTTCGGACTGCACATAAACTCACAGACGGAAGTCGGTAAGATCACTTACCGCCCCGGTGGAACCATGGCCGCGGTCAGCGATATGCGCCTGGTCGTGAAAGGTCGTCAGGCACACGGCGCTGCGCCCTGGTCATCCGTCGATCCCATCGTGGTATCGGCTCAGATCATCAACAGCCTGCAAACGATCATCAGCCGCAACCTGGATATCACCGAAAACCCGGGAGTGGTCACCATCGGTGCGATCCATGGTGGTGTACGCTCCAATATCATTCCCGAACAGGTTGAGATGAAAGGCACGATCCGGACCTTCGGCCGGCAGGATGAAAAACTTGTCATAGACAGGATCCGTCAAATCGCTACCAAGACGGCAGAGGCTGCCGGGGCAGAAGTATCCGTGGAAATCCCCTTCGCTTCGAGGTATCCGGTCACATACAACGATCCACCACTGACAGCGAAGATGCTGCCCACCCTCCAAATGGTGGCGGGAAAAGACAATGTATCGGTCATCCCCCCCAGAACCGGTGCGGAAGACTTTTCTTTCTATCAGGAAAAAATCCCGGGACTTTTCTTCTTCCTTGGCGGCATGCCAAAAGGGAAAGACCCAAGGGAAGTCCCTTCTCACCATACACCTGATTTTTACATCGATGAGGGCGGAATGAAGCTCGGCGTGCATGCCATGGCAAAGCTTACGGTGGATTTCATGAACATGCAGAAGTAGTATCTGTTTTACTGTAAGGATTTCGGTTTTTTCATAGATTATTCATGACTATTCCCCCATTTTTATCCAGGATCCTCATATCTATCTTGCTTTTCACCCTGGCATGTCTGGGTCCATTGTACGCCCAGGATTTCAAGGCAAAATTTGAAAAGATCAGGGCCATGCTTCCCGATCAGGCGATAAAGGCTGATAGCCTTGCTAAAGAATTGCTATCCGAATCACTGGCGAACAGTACCGAAAGCGATTCCATGATCGCGAAATCTTATTACCTGCTGGGGATCGCCAACTATTTTCGTTCCAAAGAAATCCTTTCCGTGAATTATTTCCTGAAGGCCCTTGAAACGGATTTTGGAAAGAAAGATCAGAAGGTCATGGAAGGATGTTATAACAACCTGGGCGTCATCTACGACATGCAGGACAAGATACCGGAGGCGCTTGATGCATATACGCGTTCTCTGCGCATCGCAGAGCAGCGGTCGGATTCATTTTCGATGGTGCAGAGCTGGATCAATATAAGCCTGCTCGAACGCAAGAAAAATAACAAAAAACGAGGCGTTGAACTTTGCCAAATGGCGATCGGCTACTCCCAAAGACATAACGATAGCCTGAACCTGGCATTGGGCTATCAGAACCTTGCCATGATGTACGATGACCCGGCTTCCATGCCTCTGCGTTCAGACTATAACACCAAGGCCTATGACATTTTCAAGGCACTCAATGAGCCGTTCTATATGGTTTCCATGTTGAGCAACATGGCCATCATGGAGCAGGAAAAGGGCAATCCTCCTAAAGCTCAAATGCTTTTGGCTGAAGCACTCTCCATAGCAGAAGCGAAGCAGTTGGGAAGCCAGAAAGTCATTGTCATCCTGTCGATGGGCAAGAACGCCTTGCAGGACGGAGACCTCGCAAAAGCTGAAGAACTGCTGCTTCGTGCAGAAATGCTTGCAAAGACGGAGAACGCCCTGGAGATGCTGGATGACATATACCTCGGTCTGGTGGCAGTATATGCAAGGAAAGGTGACTTCATGAAACACGATAAGACGTTAATCCTCTACCAGGATATCATCAAAAGCACCAATAACACCAGTGCGGAAGCTGCTTATGAACAGATAAAAGTCATCTATGAGCTCGATAAGATGCGGGATCAGAAACTTGTGCTGGAAGACAATATCCGCGAACGCAACCGGCAACTGCTGGGAGTACTTGTTCTGTTGGGGATCCTCATCGCTGCCGGGGCCATCATCATCAGACAATATCTCCGGCTACAGGATCATGTCAAGACACTTTTCCGCAAGAACGTCGAGGAAATGAAACAATCGGAAACTGCCGCACCCATAGCCAACGTCGTTGATTATTATCCGGAAACAGACCCTGAGTCGATCCCATCCGAAATGCGGTTCCAGAAGATCCTATGGTTGCTGGATAAGGAAAAACTATACCTCAACCCCGACCTCAGTCTGAACGACCTGAGCATGAAACTTGCCACCAACCAGAAATATATTTCCCAGGCGATCAATTCTCACAGTGACACCGGTTTCCTTGGACTTGTCAATCGTTTTCGGGTCAATGAAGCCCGCCGTCAGATCCTCGAGTTGGGTACAAAGGCCAACCTCCATGATGTTGCACTGAACTCTGGATTCTCCAATCGCGTGTCTTTTTACCGGCAGTTCAAGGAGATCACGGGAATATCCCCGAGTGAATTCATGAAGATGGCCGGCAATTGAACATTGGGTATCGGGAGATTCCGATACCCAATGTATAGCACCTATTGGTTTGTATTTTTCGGGGCGTCTTTCTTCCAGGCACCCGTATCTAATGTACGCTTCAGTGGATGGACTTCATCCAGCAGATTCCCGTCATAAAGCCTTCCATTTTTCATCACATGGCTGATGGTATTGGTGTTCCTGATGTTTTCAAGAGGATTCTTATCCATGATGACCAGGTCTGCCAGTTTGCCGGGCTCGATCGATCCGAGGTCTTTGTCCAATCCAAGTCCGGTGGCACCCAGTATCGTTGCTACTTTCAGGGCATCATGGTTTTTGATGCCGCCACTGGCAACGCTCCAAAGCTCCCAATGGTATCCGAGTCCCTGCAGCTGTCCGTGGCTTCCGATGCCCGCCAGTCCGCCTGCTTCCACCAGTGATCTGATGCCTTGTGCATGCTTTTTGAAAACATGATCATCCTCTGTGAACCACCCGCCAAGTGACCCTGCGCGCCTACGGATCTTTGAAGAGAACTCTTCGTAAGGCGTGAATCTCTGTAATTTCTCATCCTTCAGCGGACTCTCCGTCGTGTAATAATAATTTTCAGCCCAGGGGCCGCCATACGCCACCAATAGGGTAGGCGTGACCGTCATCTTCGACGCTGCGATCGTTTTGATGACGTCCCCATAGAGCGGGCTGATCGGAATGGCATGTTCGTGGCCGGGATATCCGTCGAAGAGTTGAGTGATATTGAGTTTGTAATCCAACCCGCCTTCCGTGGTCGGCATGAGGCCCTGTTCCCTGGCAGCCATGATCACCCATTGGCGGTGCTGGCGATTGCCGACGAGATACATCTTGATATACTTCGTGTTGTAGTACTTGCTGTATTGTTTGAGCACGTTACGGGTCTGTTCAAGATTCTTCAGATTGTATGACCAGAATCCCACGCCGGGTCCGGTGCTGTAGACCCTTGGCCCGACGATCTGTCCGGCATCCACCATATCGGAATACGTCAGCACATCCGAGGTCGCCGTTTGCGGATCGCGTGTCGTGGTGACACCATAGGCGAGGTTCGCCGCATACAGCCATACCTGATTCTTGTGAAGTCCCCAGAAGGGCCACATATGCGCATGGGTATCGACAAATCCGGGGGTGATCGTCTTTCCCTTGCAGTCGATCTCCTTAGTGCCTGCCGGTACGTTTAGGGTGCCTGCCGGACCAACTGCCTTGATGCGGTTATTGACAATGAGGATATCTCCCTGCTCGATCACCTCATCCCCTTTCATGGTCACGATGCGTGCATTCCTGAGCAACAATGACCCACCTGGCATGTCTTTCCGGAACCATACTTTCACCTGTGTCTCGGATGGTTCGTATTTTGCATCTTTTTTCGAGAGGGCATTTGACATGCTGTCTTTTCTTGCCCTGGCAGTATCTGCCTTGAACAAAAC
>JBIKIB010000155.1:0-8026 GCA_044361845.1 Chitinophagaceae bacterium
CCCAGATGTTATGATCATTCAGATGATCATTCTCGTGATATAGTTGGCCTTAATAGATCTTTTGGTTCACCCATATGTAATTGTCGTACAGATAGTCATTTTTCAGGATCCCTTTTCGAGATACTGTTTGAAGATAATAGCCATTCTTCTCCAATACCCGCATGCTGGGTCGATTGTATTCGAATACCTCCGCGACGATCCTGTTGATGTAAAAATTTTCGAAAGTGTACTCGGTCATCATGCGGACAGCGCTGGTTGCAATGCCTTGCCCCCAAAAGGGCTCAGCGATCCAATATCCAAGCTCCACATTCATCCGATAAATATCCTGCTTCAAGATGATGCCGATACCACCACATGGTTGGCCATCCTGCAAAATGGCAAAATTCTGTATGGGAGACAAACCCTCCTGTGCCAGAATAAAGCGATGGGCATCTTCCAACGTGTAAGGATGGGGGATGACATCACGCAAGTTATTCCAGATCCGGATGTTGTTAAAATGAGTGGCTAAAAAATCCACATCATCATTTGCCCAGGATCGTAAGGTGACTCCAGTCATTATAATATTTTAGACTCTTATTTTAGCTGAAGGATTGATCCGCATTGGAAATTAATGCAATCAATCCTTATATCAGGTCTCACCATTTTATTTTACATTAAATTTCTCAATTTTACACATGTCCATTTCCATGCCCATCCGAAATATTTCAGATACTTCCCTATGGGTAGCGGTGTATCGGGCGGATGAAAGCGACCGTCCCGATGCCGTTTTCAGGGATCCCTATGCGCGTCGCCTGGCTGGTGAGCGCGGTGAAATGATCGTTCAGTCCATGACAAACGGTCGAAAGAACAGCTGGTCCATCGTCGCCCGAACCTGGCTGATCGATCAATTCGTACTGCAACTGGTACACGATGGATTTACGAGGGTGCTGAATCTGGCCAGTGGGTTGGACACCAGACCGTATCGTCTTTCTCTTCCGCAGACACTCCTTTGGATCGATGCCGATCTGCCGGAGGTCACGTCATACATGAATGATATGATGGCTGATCAAAAGCTGAACTGCCAACATCAACGGGTATCGCTGGATCTGGCGGATCGCGAAGCCCGGCTTGCCTTTTTTCAGGAAATGGCAGAAAACCCTCAACCAACAATTGTCATCACAGAAGGATTGCTGGTATATCTTCCCGAATCAGAAGTAGCCGCATTGGCCTATGACCTGTCACACACACCCGGCTTGGATCGGTGGATCATGGATCTGATATCTCCCGCCATGCTACCACTCATCGCTGAGGAAATGGGCAACTTACTGACGGATGCAAAAACACCCTTGATCTTTGCTCCGGAAGAAGGAGAAGATTTCTTCCGCCTATTGGGATGGCGTCCCATCGCTTCGAGATCCAGGTTAAAAACAGCAGCTTCCCTCAATCGACTTTCGGATGAGATGAAGGCCTTTGCGAATATTCCAGAACCACCCGGAACCTTTCGGCAATATCCCTGGGCGGGAATCTGTGTCTTTGAACGGTCGACAAGTTTGTGAATGAACCTGTTCATATTGATTGTCGATTTCCCTCAGCCAATTTATTTCCCATACCATTATCGACTTTAATACAGATCAGTGGTTGTGATAGCTGTAGGATTTTTTTAATTTCACCGGTCTACTTCATAACATCCCATTTATGTCATCCATACACGGCTTCATTGTTTCGATTGTGATCCACAGCCACAATTCGGCGTCCTTCCTCGAAGGCTGTGTGCCGACTGTGCTGCTTTCTGATTTCCCATTGATGAATATCGAGATCATACTCATCGATGATGCAAGCACAGATGAGAGCGTGGCCACGATGAAGTGGCTTTGCCGGGGAAGCAAACTGCGCCTCCGGATCATCAGGAACAAAACGATAAAAGGACAGATCCACAACAGGAATACCGGTATGGGGATCGCAACGGGTAAGTACATTCTATTCCTCGACCCATCCAGCTTTCTGGATAAACGATTCCTTCGTGCACATGTCACGTCACTGGAAGCCGATCCAACGGCAGACGCCTGTTTTGCACCCATCCAGCGATACGACATGGTTTTACAAAAATGTGTATCCCGTCATTCGAATACTCCGTTTGACTATAACAAGGCACTCAAGGGAAAGAACCGGATCATGACACCCTTATTCAACAGGAAAAAACTGCTGGATATCGGGATGTTTGACACGGATATGGACCATGAAGGTTGGGAATACCTTGAGCTCTGGCTTCGTATGGGTAAGATGGGAAGAAAAATGATCTTCCTGGATGGTCCCGATCTGTCATTCGATCGCATCGACCGGATGAATTCCTTACTCCACCTGACAGCGTCCCGTTACGATATGATCATCGAAAAATTAAAATACAAATACGCTGTTGGGCAGTATGATCTATTTGAACAGGACGGAGATGTTGAAAACCTCCCGTGTACCATGTTCAGTCAGCTGTATTATATCACCCATGAAGCGGGCGATGCTTTGAATAAACCATTCACGGAAAAAGAATCCATGGTCAAAGCATTCAATATCCATTCGGATTTCATGGTATTCAAATTCAAAACTTCGCAACGCATCAGGAAGCTGAGGTTCGACCCCCTTGAGATTCCCCTTTCCATCAAGATCCATGACATCAGTTTTTTCGATAAGGGTGTGAAAAAGATCGTATCGTACGAGTCCTTTCATAATGGACATGAATCACCTGAATGTCAGCTTGACTTCATCGTGAACGACCCGGCGATGGTCATTGATTTTTCATCGGACGAATATGTATCCATGGATACCGTCAGCATCCGGTACGAAGTTCCTGAAACGGTTACCCGGATGATCTCAGAGGAAAGACTTTCATCCACAAAAGCTTTGACGGATGCCCATGCCCTGCTGCCGGAGGAGCAGGGACTTGCTGCGGATATCACGTTGAAAGAATACGGGATCAGGCTCCCCCTACCCTTTGCATCCCGTGCTTCGAAAAAGTTGAGGAGGGTGTCGGTGATCTGCCATGCGTATCATACGAGCTTACTTGATGAATTCAGGGATCTTCTTCACCACATGCCCTGTGCCGCAGATCTTTTTTTCACGACGGATACCGATGAAAAGAAAATACAAATAGAAAAGGCTTTTCGTGATTGGGATAAAGGAAAGATGCAGGTCGGGGTTTTTGAAAACAGAGGGCGGGATATCGCACCTAAACTACTGCGCTGGCCACAGGCTTATGTTGGATATGACCATGTGCTGCACATTCATACAAAGATCAGCACACATTACAACCCATTGGCCGGCTGGAGAAATTACCTGCTTGACAACCTGATCGGCACAAAGGAAACGATCGAGGGTGTTTTCGAGATCTTTGACACGGATCAGCAGATCGGAATGATCTCCCCATTGCATTTTCACAAACTCTACAGGGTGAAGAACTGGGGGTTGAATTTTGAACACGCTGCACCCATCTTAAAAAAATGGGGACTGAACCTTGCCCCTGAAGGTGCGGTGGACTTCCCTGCGGGCTCCATGTTCTGGGCGAGGCCGGAAGCATTGAGGCCTTTGCTGGATGGTAGCATCCGGATCGATGACTTTCAGGAAGAGCAGGGGCAACTCGATGGCACACTTGCACATGCCATTGAACGATTGTACTTCATCAGTGCGGAGAAGGCCGGTTTCAAATGGGTGAAGACCGTCACAAGCGATTCTTTTCCAGAAGCCTTTCAAAGCATCCGGCTTAGGAACAGGAATGAATTGAAGATGATCTTACCGCTGATGCCTGGCATGGGTACAAGCCGGATTGAGAAAAAATAAATATAAATCCATCGGCAAGGATCATACACCCATGCCGATCGGATATCGTTCAACCACAGGATGACCAGACCTACCCCAACAGACCAAAGCCATTACTTGAATATCTCTTCGAGTTTGTCGAGCAGCTCATCCCCGCGAAGGTTCTTCCCGACGATGATCCCTTTTGGATCGATCAGATAATTCTGGGGAATGGCCTGTATGCCATACATCACTGCAACATCATTCTTCCAGTACTTGAGGTCGGAAACCTGCGTCCATGTGAGCTTGTCATCATGGATCGCTTTCATCCATTTTTCCTTTCCGGTGGGCTGGTCGAGGGAAACCCCGAGCACATCGAAACCTTTGTTGTTATATTTTGCATAAGCCGCTACAAGATTCGGATTTTCTTTGCGGCAGGGTCCACACCAGCTGGCCCAGAAATCAATCAGCACATATTTACCCCTGAAGGATGAGAGGGATACAGGATTTCCCAGGGTATCATTCTGCGTGAAATCAATCGCGGGTTTTCCGACACCTGTCTTTTTAGCGATCTCGATCTTCGCGGCCATTTCAACACCGGAAGGACTTTTCCTGACCTCATCAGAAAGTGCCAGGAAAACCGGTTCGGCCACATCGGCATTGATATCGTATCCTACAAACTGGCGGAACGCATACATCGCGATAGGAGACGACGGATTCGCCATCAGATACTCCTTGTTCTTTTGACCGATCTGTGCACTTATTTTTTCAGCCTCCGCATCCAGTCGTTTCATTCCTTCTACATCCTTGTTCCTGTTATACTCACCATATTGCTTGTTCAGTTCCGACATTCTTTCATTCTCTGCCTTGGTGAGTGCCTGGATTTTTTTGTACTCAGCATCCGGCCTGGAGCCTTTCACAGTTGCCTGTCCAAATGAATCCACGCTGTTGACCGATATCTTCGAGTTCCCGATGAAAAGCTGCACGACATCTCTTTTGTATGAGATCACGCGGGTAGGCTTCACACCCGGCTCCTCCCTGTATTTTGCGCGCAATGAAGCCATGACAGATTCGGCCAGGTTGCCGCGGAATGAATATTTCCCACCCACCACATCCGCACTATCACTCTTTGCACTGCCACCGGCATAGTAGTTCAGATATACCTTCACCACCTGTTCTTTGACCTTGCTGACGTCGCCCTGGATCACAAAACCATCCTGTGCAAAAGTATTCCCGAAGGCAAACAATAAAAGAGAAAACAGATACCTGGCCATGTTGTATGTGTTGAAAGATTGAAGCTAAAATATAACTTATTTATCAGAAAGCCGGGGATACTCCGCTGTATGACAGGGATATGAAAAATGGAAGCGTATGAGTGAGTTCAACTGTTTCGAACTGATTTCTTCCAGACACACGAAGATCAGTGAATTGACAAAATGTAAGCCAAGTGACCTGTCTTCAATCTGGCAGCAGTTCCTTTACTGCCAAACGCCTTTGATGCCATAGCTGCTGGACGGATCATCTAACGCAAAGCCAAACCCATATATCGATCTGCCAAAATTTGGAATATCTCAGGCTTTTGATCAGGTATTTTTACAGGTACAAAAAAGTGCAGCGGATGAAAAAGGTATATACATTGCTTCTCTTGTTGTCAGCAGGTTTGCAATCAAGATCTCAGGAAGACATGATCACCGTGACATATCCGTTCAAGCCGGGCAACATCACCCGTTTTGCGGAAAGCGAACTTCGGCAACATCTGCGAGACCGGGATGGAGGGTCTCCTTCGACGCGGATAGATGCCACTTTTACAAGGGACAAATCCCTTGTTGACGGCACTTTCGAATACCGCATCGTCAGGAAGGGGAAGCATCTTTCCCTCGGTTTCATCGGGGGTGATGAAACGACGATCACGCACGCCGTGCATGGTTTCCTCGAACATATCGGGTTCCGGTTTTCACTTGATGGCACCATCCGCCCTGACAAGATCCGGCTGGACACGCTGACTGCAGGACAATACAGAACCAAGCCCTTCGTCAGGTGGAGAGGCATACGGCAGCACGTAAATTTCCCCATGGATATATCCTCCTATCCGATCGAAGAGGCCAAAGAATATCTCGATCGGCTGATGAGGATGCGGTTCAACAAACTCGCGGTGCACAGCTATCCGAACCTCTGGCATGAAGTGCGCACCGGCGACAGCGTCGAATATGCCGGGAATTTCTTTTACAATCGCGAACATGCCATACCCGCCTATACACCCATCAGCAAGAATATCCGCTTCAATCAAAAGATCTTCTCCATACCCGCCATCGAACCATACTACCATGACCGGAAAACAAGGAGCAGGATGAGTGTGGAATGGATGCGTGCCTTACTGACCCATGCGAAATCGATCGGACTCAGCATTCAGTTTTCCGTTGAACCCAGGACCAGGGGGGATATCAACTACATCGTCGACAATTGCAGATCGGCATTGACAGATTATCCCATGATCGATGAGCTGGAGATCATCACCGAGGAGCTTGGCGGGTGGGGAAATGCATGCAGTGATTCAACGGTCAGGGATGTGTTGAAGAAGCGATTCGGTGCCGGCATCCTGAACGATACGATGGTGACAGGCGTCATCAGAAAAAACCAGCCCGACCTTGACAATCTTTTCGACCAGCTGGGCAGGAATATCGCTGCATTGAAGATCATCGAAAAGGACCCCTGGTTCATGGCGAGAAAGAAAGGCTACAAACTTGGCGTATACTGCACGCTGCCGGCCTATGCCGACGCAGCGTATCATATCGTGCGCACGACCATGCCGCATACGGAAGTCACCATCATGCCCGGACACGGCAGTGTGCGAACAGCGGATCATTTTTCCAGGGTCCGAAAGACAGCGGCAGACCTTGCCATGACCACTGTTTTTTCGTGGATAGAATTTGACGGGTTGATGTTCACGCAGCAGAATCCGATCGCAGGCATCGCATCATTGATGCGGCATTTGGATGCGGTCAACAGTGGCCATCAGCAGCATTCCGTACTATTCAACCACTGGAGGACGGCAGAGAACGGCACGGCCGGCAGGTACGCCGCTGTCACCACCCTGTTCGGTCCGATGGAGGCATCCGACTTTTACATGAAGCATGCGGCGGAGATGGGCATACAAGACCCAAAGACCTACGCATCCGTGATGAAGATGCTGGAAGATATCGACAAACGCTCGACCAACGACCTGCCGAATGTCGGCTTTTGCTGGATAGGCGCATGGCTTCAGGGTGCGCCGTACACGTGGATGGATCGCAATATGCTCCAGCTGGTCATGGACAATTTCGACAGTACTGCGACGATGGTGGAGGCACTGGAAAAAAACACCCTTGCACCTTCCGGTAAGCAACACCTCGCCTTCCTGGGGAACAGGCTCCGGGCAAGCGTGTCATATCTGTCCGCATTCCGCATCGCGACCGGGATTCAGTTGATTCCGAAGAATGGCGCGGGGGGATACGATGAGGCTGAAAGCAAAAGGGCAGCGGAGATCTGCAACAATGCCCTCCTGGAATATGAGCGCTATATCACCCTACATACCCGGATGATGCCTGACAGGGGATGTGAAGGCACCCTGATAAACCTCTGGCACGGTCCCATGTACGGCGTAAGGGTCCTCCGGGAGCGGATCGGCAAGATCCCGATGGACACGCCCGTCAAAGCCGACAAGAGCACCGATGCACCTCCGCTCCCGATCTTGATGAAAAAGCAATAGATCCGCGATGCCTTATTCCACAACGACTTCGTCGACAAAAAGCCAGGCGGGGCTTCCTGCGCCCGGGTTTCCGGCGGTGATGGTCCCGTGATTCGAAGCGATGATCCTCATGTACCGGAACTGCTGCGCAGGGAATGTGAGCTTCGTCGTCTGTGCGCCCACTCCGCTGCGGGCCACGACATCCTGCCGGATCAATTCCCGAAAGGCGACACCGTCATCCGACACGGAGATCGTCACGACAGAGGGGAGATAAACCCAGCTGCCGGGGTTGTGGAAAAACCGCATGTCGACCGTGCCGACGCGTACGATGTCGCCGAAATCCAACAAGCCGTTGAAATCCGAACCATTCCATCCAAGCCATTGACCATCCGTGTACCGGGCATCGCTTCCCATCACACCATTGGCCCATGCATGTACCCCACCCCTGTGGTAAGGTGCTGAAGGGCTGTGCAGCAGTGAGATGGATTTGCCGGTGGCCTTGCTGATGTGGAACACAGACCTCCCCCTGTCGATGACCTG
>JBIKIB010000156.1:0-8005 GCA_044361845.1 Chitinophagaceae bacterium
TACCTTCCTATGGTGATTATTTTCTCAAGCCAACGATAAATTTGTTACGCAAGGCCAGTCATCGCATGTTCGAAAAAGATGATTTTCAGAAAGGTACGGATCATAAATCCGCAGTCCAAAAATCCACTATGAGCGATGAGGCGGCGGCGAGATTTTTACTTGAATCATGGCTGCTTACAAAGGGACTTGCGGATCAGATCAATGCGAGGTACTACTGTATCCTTCAGCCTAATGTTTACGTCGGTAAACCCCGGATCGGCCACTTGACCAATCTTGCTCCTTTCTCCTATCGATATTATGACCATGTGCGCTCACAGATCGACTCGTCATCCAGATATGCCGGGTTGAAAGATTGCTTCATCGATATGACAGCCGCCTTTGACGATTTAGATGATATTTATTTCGACTTTTGTCATGTTATGCCTGCAGGAAATGTGATCATCGCGAAGCGTATATTGGAGCATATTGAAAAAAAGCAGGTTCAGGCAAATTGACGGGATCCCATATGTGTTAGGTATGCAATAATTCTTTGCATAAGGGTTGGGTCACAAGTTCTCCAGCATTTCCACCACTTTCTCTCTTTTCAGGATCAGGTATCCCAGCCTGTCATTGCTTATGCCTTCTTTCAGCTGATAACTGAATGCAAGCTCCTCGTCGACGATGCTCGTTTCGAAATACCGAAAACTGATATTGGGGTATATTTTTAGTTCATCGCCTATCTCGTAGAGGTGTGTGGATAGGATGAACATGGCGCGTTTGATGCGGATGAGGCCTTTTATGACAAGGCTTGAGCATTTCATTGCATCCTGGATATTCGTTCCTTTGAAAAGTTCGTCGATCAGTACAAGCCAGCGTCTCTGGTCGTTGATAGTCTCCACCGTCAGGCGTATGCGTTGTACTTCGTTGAAGAAATAACTCTCACCTTTAGCGATATTGTCGACCACATTGATGTTGCTGAGTATGCCGTCGAACATCGTGAGTCGCATCCGGGCGGCAGGGACGCCCATGCCTAGATGTGCGAGGAATACGGCCAATCCAACAGCTTTGATGAATGTGCTTTTACCTGCCATGTTCGCCCCGGTAAGGAAGATGAAGTTGGATGCCGGATTCATGTCCAGATCGTAGGGAATGGGGTGATCAAGCAATAGATGGTACAAGCCTTTGGCTTCTATGTACGGGTCAGGGTCTTCAGATAGTTCCGGGAAATGCAGATCATATACATCCATTGCCTTTGCCATGGCATACCATGCGTCGAATTGTGCATAAAGCTGGATGAGTTTCTGCATCTGATAGCGGGTCGTTTCGTGGAAGAACCGGCCATAGTGAATTGTCTGATGAAGACTGAAAGGTGTGCCAGCTGCATGAGCAGATAATTCATCCATCTGTTTGTACAGCAGCATTCGGTTCACCTCGGCAATGGCAGTTCGAAGTTTTGGCGGAGCTTCCGGCAGGTCGAGCAAGTGGACGATCTCCCTGAGTCCTATGACAAAATCACGAAAATGCATCAGAGAATATCTTGTCAGGGAGTAGTCTGGACCATGTAAGAGTCGATACAGTGAGCTATGGAGGATCCCGGCTGAATGTGGGAGCGGGTCGAGGTTGTAATCGAGGAATTTCTCCATGACAAGCAATGTACCGTTGCTGATGGATTCCGGCCAGAGATGAAGTTTGTCTCGAACGATGCGAATCACGGCCTGTGTGTCATGGATCTGTCCGATGTCCATGGCAGGTTTATTGAAATGGCGGTGGAAAGCATCTCTTCCACCTGCCGTTCGGGTGAAATCGAGTTTATGAAAGACGGAGCAATCGTCCTCCGAGTGAAAGATGGAAAGGTCGTGGTATGTCGTCTGGTCGATCTGCATGCTTAAGATTCTTTGTCACTTGGTTCACCTATCGAACTGCATGCGCATACCATTCCTGCTGCTGTCGATTTTCCCATCGGAATACGCCAAGTGTCCGTTCACCAATGTATGTGTCACCGAGGCCGGAAACGTGAAGCCTTCAAACGGACTCCAGCCGCATTTATGCAGGATGTTCCCACGATCCACCGTGAAAGGTTTTTGCAAGTCGACGATCACCAGATCTGCAAAGTATCCTTCACGTATGAATCCTCTGTTCCGGATCCTGAAGCAAGTGGCGACATCATGGCTCATCTTTTGCGCGATCATCTCCATGGTGATCCTACCCTGCCGATGATAATGCAGCATCAATGGCAGGCTATGTTGCACCAATGGGAGACCTGCGTGTGCTTTGTCGTAGGATCCACTTTTTTCATCTTCCGTATGTGGCGCATGGTCGGTGGCGATGACATCGATGGTGCCGTCTAGCAAAGCGTTCCAGAGTGCTTCTTTGTTTTCAGGTGATTTGATGGCCGGGTTACATTTGATCCTGTTACCGAGTCTTTCATAATCATCCGATGTGAAATGGAGGTGATGCACACAAACTTCGCAGGTGATGCGTTTATCGGCGAGCGGCATCATGTTGGAGAACAGCTGAAGTTCACGGGCTGTGCTGATATGAAGTATATGCAGGCGGGTATTATGTTTCTTTGCGATCTGTACCGCCCTGAAGGAGGATTCGAAGCAAACCTCTGCATTTCTGATGATCGGATGGTCGGATGGTTCAAGTTCGTTCTTTGACGCTCGCAGGCGAGCCATGTTGTCTTTTATCATCCGTTCATCTTCGCAATGTGTGGAGATCAGTACTTCGCTTTCGCGGAAAAGCTTCTCGAGGGAAAGCGGACTGTCGACCAGCATGTTTCCTGTCGAGGAGCCCATGAATATCTTGATGCCGCATATATCTTCTTTCCGGTCATTGACCTTGAGCGCCTCATCCATATTTTCGTTGGAAGTACCCATGAAGAAGGAATAGTTGGCAGGGGAATGCATCGCCGCGATGGCGTATTTCTGTTCGAGGAGCTCCAGTGACAATGCCGGCGGGTTTGTATTCGGCATCTCCATGAATCCGGTCACCCCGCCTGCAACTGCGGCCCTGGATTCACTGGCGATATCAGCCTTATGTGTGAGTCCCGGTTCCCTGAAATGCACCTGATCATCAATCACACCCGGCAGCAGGTAGCGTCCTTCTCCATTGATCTCATGGGCACCTGCCACTGCACTGATGCTATTTTCGATACGGGCGATCTTGCCGTCTTCCAATAGCAGGTCTTTTGTCGATATAATCCCTTCGTTTACGACCTGAATGTTCTTTATGAGATATTTTTGCATAAATTATCCTTTTTTAAAACCGCTAAGTTTTATGCAATTTATAAAATCGGTCACTGCAGTCCTCATTTTTGTGGCCCCTTTCATGACGCTAGCCCAATCAACCTATCTTCCACAGGGGTCCAAGGATGAAATCCTACTGGAGCGGCTTGAGATAAAGGCGCAGGGAGACAGCGTGTTGAACTTCTCTCATATAAAACCATTCAGCCGAAAACATTGGGTACAGTCGCTGGACCGCCTGGAAAAAGATGCCAATGGCTTGAGACTTTCATCGGTCGATCGGTACAATATGCAAAGAGCGAGGATGAATAATCTTGAATGGGTCACCGGCGACAAGTCTGCTTACCGGAGCAAGAAGCCATTGTGGAATACATTTTTCAAGACGCCGGCAAATTTCATCGAGGTTGACAGGCCAGATTTCTTTTTATCCGTCAACCCGATCCTGCAGATCAATTATATCAACGACAACCAGAGCGAAGAGTTGAATTATCTCAATACGAGGGGTTTCGTGGCCCGTGGTCTGATTGCTAAAAAGATCGGTTTCCATACTTATCTGACCGAAAACCAGGAACGTCCGCCGGTATTTGTACAGGAGTGGATGACAAAATTTCGTGCGGTCCCCGGCGCGGGTTTCTACAAGTCATTCAAAGGCACGGGCAAGGATTATTTTGATGCTCGGGGTAGTGTGATGTTCAATGCTGCCAAGTTCCTGGATATCCAGTTCGGGTATGACCGTCAGTTCTTCGGCAATGGTTATCGTAGTCTGTTTCTGAGTGATTTTTCCAACAACCACCTTTTCCTGAACCTGAACCTGAAGGTCTGGAAGCTGAATTATGTGAGCAAGGTCATGGAACTCACGTCGCAGTATAGCCGAATGGGTAAGGATACGATCTTCCCCAAGAAGTACATGGCCATACACCATATCAGTTTTAATGCCCCGAAATGGCTCACACTCGGGCTTTTTGAAGGCATTGTATTCGGGCGTGAAGGGCATTTCGAATTCGGGTACCTGAATCCGATCATATTCCTGAGGCCAATGGAGCAGCAGATGGGCAGTCCTGACAATGCATTCGTGGGGCTTGATTTCAAAGCCAATATCGCAAAGCGATTCCAGCTATACGGCCAGGTACTCTTCGATGAATTCAATCTCGGAGAGCTTCGAAAGGGTAACGGGTCATGGGTGAACAAGTGGGCCCTGCAAGCCGGCTTGAAGCATGTCGATATGTTCGGCGTCAAGAATCTGGACCTTCAGCTGGAAGCGAATCTTGTACGGCCCTTCATGTATGCTCATTATGACACGGTGGCCAACTACACGCATTATAACCAGCCCCTGGCGCATCCGCTCATGTCGAATTTTCAGGAATTCATCGGGATACTTCGTTACCAGCCATCTCCTAAATGGCACATGCAGGCGCGGATGAACTATTGGATCGGTGGCAGCGACCGGAACGGAGAGAACTGGGGTAATAATATCTTCCTGGATTATAGAACGCGTGCATCGGATTATGGTAACAATTTCGGCTCAGCCGACAAGACCAAATGGATGAATGCCAATTTTTGGGTGGCATACGAATTGTTCGAAAATTTTTTCATGGAAGGGAATGCCTATCTCCGGAAAGCACCTGCAAAAGACCTCAACATGATCGGATCCCTGGGCATCAGATGGAATATGCACAGGAGGCAGTACGATTACTAGAAAACATCAAATGCGTGACGGAAAGCAGGGGGTGCAGTGGATACTGTACATCCTGTTTTTTTCATGATGTCAAAAGCCGATACCACCGCCTTCGAAGTGTAAAGAGAACATGATCATCCGTGAATTCATCTTATCGAGCACATTCGAATACCGAAGGGATTCGTCGCGGGCATGCACATTGGTCAGTCCGTAGCTGAATTTTATTTCTGGGGAGAAGATGAAATATTTAAAGAAGAACTGGAATCCGATGCCACCTTCCACGCCCAGGTCTGACTTCTTCACCTTCACCATATTTTCACTATTGCGAGCCCCGGCGTTGCTGGCCAGGTCAAAATCATATTTTGCACCGGCGAGGGTGTATACCCTGAAATTATTGATCCGGTCGCTTTTAAGCCTGATCTGTAGGGGGAAGCTCATCACGATGGATTCCACTTTTTGTTCTGTCGGGGTTCCGTTGCCACCACTTGTGATCATCGATTCATTGTATAGAAATCGTTTCTCGCTGAAGATGAGGTTGAGGGGATAGAAGCGCAGGTCGAGGCGCGGTGTCATCTGCCAGTTGGCGAGGATGCCGAGGTGGACCCTGCCGCTGTTGAGTGATTCCACCCCCATGATCGTATCCCGTTGCAGGAAGGTGGGATGCTGTGTAACGTTATAATGGGATGTGTTGTATCCCAGAATGATGCCGAAATAGTAGGGTTTGCTGTCATGTGATGACAGGTTCATTTCCCGTTGGGCGGTGGCATCCGTGCCATGGAGGAATACTGCAATGCAGCATATCACTATCGGGTTCCTGTATAGATGCTGCATATTCCAAAACTGAGTCTTTCGCATATTGTTTCCTTGAATCCGACGGATGACAGCACCTTGGTGAAAGCCTTTCCTTCGGGAAATTTCTGTACCGAGTCATGGAGGTATTGGTATGCATCCCGGTTCCTGGAGAAGATGCCACCCATACCAGGTGCCACAACGTTCATATAGACATTATAAAGTTCTCGGATACCGGGTAATGTTGGCTTCGAAAATTCCAGTACAACCAGTTTCCCGCCGGGTTTGAGCACACGAAGGATTTCTGACATCCCATTTTCCAGTCCCGCGAAATTCCGCACACCGAAAGCCACCGTGACCGCATCGAAGCTTTCATCCGGGAAATCTATTTTTTCGCTATCCCCGTTCCTGAGCTCGATCAGTTCCGTTAGTTTTTCTTTCACCAGTTTCTTTCTGCCGAAGTCCAGCATTCCTTCGGAGATATCTATCCCGTAGATTTTGGAGGGCTTGAGCATTTGAGCTGCCATGATCGCAACATCGGCGGTACCGGTAGCCACGTCCAGCATCAGTCTGGGTGCATCCGCCTTGAGTTTCTGCAACGCTTTTCTGCGCCAATATACATCAATACCCGCCGAAAGGAAACGGTTCATGAAGTCATATCTGGGTGCAATGTCGTCGAACATCGCAGCCACCTGATCTTTTTTTCCCTGTTCAGAGGTCCGGTAAGGCACCACTTTGTCGTGTGCAAATTCGCTCATGATCTGTAAAATTAGGTTAATGAACGGTTTTTTCAGGTTTAAGGATGCCCTGATATGTGATTTAGGGATTTCTTCGCAATTACAACGATATTTACATCGCCGGTACCGGAAAGTTCATATGGAGATCAGAAAAGCAGAATATGTGATAAGCAGTCCCGGAATTGCGTTATGCCCCAAGCCTGACAGGCCGGAGTATGCATTCCTTGGACGCAGTAATGTCGGAAAGTCTTCATTGATCAATATGATCGTGAATATGAGAAATCTGGCAAAGACATCCTCAACACCGGGCAAGACACAGCTCATCAACCATTTTGCCGTTCAAAGTGGCAAGTTCAATTGGTATCTGGTGGATTTGCCGGGATATGGGTTCGCGAAAGTGTCAGCCTCACAGCGAAAGCAATGGGAGAAGATGATCCGCGATTACATACGCGACAGGGAAACCCTCGGCTTATTATTCCTGTTGATTGATTCCCGGCATAGCCCACAGCAGGTGGACCTCAATTTCGTTGATAAGCTGGGAGAATGGCAGGTACCTTTCTGCCTTGTTTTCACCAAATCCGATAAGGAGACCCAGAAAGTGGTGAGCCAGCATGTGAAGGAATTCCTACAGGCGATGCGCAAGCATTGGGACGAATTACCGGATTATATTGTGACAAGTGCGGAGAAAGGATTAGGGCGTGATAAATTGCTTGAAAGGATCGAAGGCCTCAACAAAGCGTACATGACAGACCATCCATAGCATCCGGCAAAGAAATGGTGATGGTCTATGAGGGTTCATTATTGTCTACCAAAGCATTTTTTACACCCTGTCGTCAGGGTGATCACCCCACTATCTTGTTCGCACAACTGCTGCTTGCATATGCTTCCGGCTTGGCTTTGAAGGCGAATCCCATGCCCAGGATATATCCCATGGCCTCGCGGAGTGCCTCATTGCTTTTGAATACAGGATTCGTGTTGATATCAGCGTGTACTTCCATATCAACGT
Source organism: Chitinophagaceae bacterium (assembly GCA_044361845.1). Classification (GTDB taxonomy): domain Bacteria; phylum Bacteroidota; class Bacteroidia; order Chitinophagales; family Chitinophagaceae; genus Pollutibacter. Next base: position 7,432 of record JBIKIB010000156.1, read on the forward strand.
CATAGACGGTGAAAAGGTCGCAAAGTTCATATGCTATTTCTATGCTTTTTGCCACTTCCACCAGCATGCGTTCCTTGATGGAATATTTCAGTAGGCTTTTTTCGTTGTGGATGTACATGAAGCCACCCTTCCCTTCCCGAACGAAGACGATAACGGTGGCAAATTCCGTTTCCGGGCCTTTGACCTGAGAGTCTGTCCCGATACATACTTTCAATTTGTTGCCGGCTTCATATTCCTTGCGGATGGCGTGTTCCACTGCATCTTTGACAGGATGCTCCAGGTGTTCGCCATTGAACCTGCGCCACAGTGAACGGGATGTTTTTGTCTGTATCGTTCCGGTATCTGTATCCATGGGGTGTTTTTACCTAAGTTACGGAATAGAGCCCATTTTTATGTTACTCCACTCATCGGATTTAAGGGTCTTTCGCCATGCATCTCTGAGGCTAAATGATGGGGTAAGTATTCTGATCGGAGTTCCCGGTAGCTAATAGGATGAAGCCGATCTGTCTTGTTGTTTTAATTTTTTTTGGGAGATTTCACCGGGTTTTCTATTAGCGGCATTCCGCTTTCCTCT
>JBIKIB010000157.1:0-7989 GCA_044361845.1 Chitinophagaceae bacterium
TGCAACAGGATGGTTTTGCGTGGTGGAAAAAGAGGTTTGCCCAGATGAGTCGCTATTTTGATGCATTCCGGATCGACCACATCCTTGGATTTTTTCGGATTTGGTCTATTCCGATCGATGCAGTGGAAGGCATCATGGGTCGGTTTGTGCCTGCCATACCGGTTCTTGCCGCTGAGCTCAGGGATAAGGGCATTTCACTCGATACGGAACGCTATACCCGTCCCTTCATCACGGACAGAGTGCTTTGGGAGATGTTTGGTGCTGATGAAAAACTCTTCAAGCCATATTTACGGCCATTAAAAGAAGGGCGTTATGCTTTATCGACCGCTTTTGACACTCAACAAAAAGTCGAAGTGCATTTTTCTCAGCTTGAGCCGACAACAGAACTTGACCGCATCAAGAGCGGTCTGTTCGAATTGATCTCGAATGTGATCCTGTTCTGTGAGAAAGATGACCCCGGAGAGCGATTTCATTTCCGTTTCAATATGGAAAAAACGAGCTCCTTCCGGCATCTGGATGACCATACCGCAGTACGCCTGAAAGAACTTTATATTGATTATTTTTTCAGGCGACAGGACAATTACTGGGAAAAGGAAGCGATGAAGAAGCTGCCGGCGTTGAAACGCAGCACAGATATGCTTATCTGTGGTGAAGATCTGGGAATGGTCCCGGGATGTGTGCCTGATGTGATGAGCCGGCTAGGCATATTGAGCATGGAAGTGCAGCGGATGCCAAAAGATCCCCGGAAAGAATTTTTTCATCCGGGCGAGGCGCCATACCTATCGGTGGTGACACCTTCTTCACATGACATGAGTACGATCAGGGGTTGGTGGGAAGAGGATCAGGAGCGGACACAACGTTTTTTCACACATCAGCTCGGGCAATACAGTACGGCGCCTAAGATATGTGAGCCCTGGATATGCAGAATGATCATTCTGCAGCACATCTTTTCTCCGGCACAGTGGTGCGTATTCCAGTTCCAGGATCTGATCGCCATGAGTGGCGAATTGAGGCAGGAGAATCCGGAACAGGAACGCATCAATGTCCCTTCCAATCCGAAGCATTACTGGCGATACAGGATGCCTATTCCCCTCGAGCAGCTCCTAGAAGAAGATACATTCAATGCCGAACTCAGGGGATACATAGAATCCGGTGGGCGTATAAAATCCAATTCAATTGCAGATCCGATATAAAATATGTAATCTGCCATTCCGGCATCCCTTCACCATTTCTAAGGGAACCAAGACGCATCAGCCAATTTTTGTGGTCGAACTGGAATGGAATGGGATCAAAGGCTATGGTGAAGCTCCGGGTATCTCGTATTATGACATACCAGTAGAGAAGATGGCGGCCGAACTAGAGGCAAAAAAAAAGATGGTGGAGCGCTTCGCATTGACAGATCCTGAACGATTCTGGCATTTCCTTCATCATCTCTTCCCATCGAATAGTTTCCTGGTCTGCGCCCTAGACATGGCCGGATGGGATCTCATGGGCAAATTGAGGAAATTGCCGCTTAACAGGATGGTCGCAGATGGAGCCACAGCCGCACCGGTGACGGATTATACCCTTGGGATTGACACAACCGACAGAATGGTGCAAAAAATGATGGAGCTGCCATGGCCGGTTTACAAGATAAAAGTCGGTACCGATGGAGATCTTGAACGAATACTCACCCTACGCAAACATACTGACTCGATTTTCAGAGTGGACGCCAATGCAGGATGGACAATTGAACAGGCTCTGGAATTGATTCCCTTACTCCACCAGGCCGGAGTGGAATTGATTGAACAACCCCTTGCAAAAGACGATTTTCAGGGTATGAAAGTACTGCATGACAGCTCCCTTTTACCTCTTTTCGCTGACGAAAGTTGCGTGTCAGAGAAGGATGTGGAAAAATGTGCAGGTTATTTCAACGGCATCAACATCAAGTTGACGAAATGCGGAGGCATCACTCCGGCCCGCAGGATGATCAAACAGGCAAGGGCACTTGGAATGAAAGTGATGCTTGGATGTATGAACGAATCCAGTATTGGGACAGCCGCAATGGCCCATCTTTCCCCCCTGGTAGATTACCTTGACGCTGACGGTCCGCTACTACTCGCCGAGGATCTTGCCAACGGACTGCATTACGAGAAGGGACGGCTCTGCATACCAGAAGGTGCCGGTTTGGGCGTTGATTTGATCAATCCCTTTTGAACGATTAATTTTACACTCGAAATTTATTTTCGGGATGTAACGCAGCCCGGTAGCGCGCTTCGCTCGGGACCGAAGAGGCCGCTGGTTCGAATCCGGTCATCCCGACATCTTTTCCCCACAAGCACCCTGGCGGGGAATTTTTTCACGATATCCTTTATCATCCGCCTCTTGACCTGACCAAAATTCTTTTCTATGTTTGTTGGCACACTTTCATTTGATTTTGAAAGGAATATCAACACAGACATCGATCCTGAAGTACTTGTTCATCTTGTTTCAACAGGGACCTTGGTTTTAGATATACATACAATGTTTTCATCTAAGTGTCCATCGGACATGAAAGCGGATTATTTTCAACCTGAAGGGTGACAAAACCATCGTTCATTGCAGACGTCTGATTGATTACGAATGGATAAATGCGATTTTTTTTATACATTTTCAATGAAGCGGATCTGAGATCATCTGGTCTCTTCCAGCCAGATCAGAATGTAGTACATTGAATAGCAGATCAAATTGAATCAAGAATCAAAGCCATCAGATGATCGTAACAATTCCTGTTTACCCAAACTGACAATATTACAATATGCTGATCGTTAATTATTTATTTGATTGTGCACGATATCTGTCACGAATGGATCTTTCGGTGTCATTATTCATCATTAGCCATCAGCCACCAGCGTGTGACTGAGGTAGCGAAGCTTTTTTCTGACCATAACAAGAATAACCTAAGATGAGCATACTAGTAACAGGCACAGCGGGTTTTATCGGTTTTCATACCGTAAAAAAACTTGCGGCGGAAGGATATGATATAATTGGTCTGGATAATATCAACAACTATTACAATGTTCAGTTGAAGATGGACCGGTTAAAAGATTCTGGTATTGTTATGCCAGAAGGGGATCTGACGATCGGTGATACGTTCACGTCAGAAACGATCCCTGGTTACAGGTTCGTATATGGGGACCTTACCGACAAGGCGTTCATGATGCAACTTTTTGAACGGGAGCAGATCGACCATGTCATCAACCTTGCTGCGCAGGCTGGTGTGCGCTATAGTCTGGTCAATCCGGACTCCTACATTCAGAGTAATATTGAAGGCTTTTTCAATATCCTCGAGTGTTGCAGGAAGTATCCTGTAAAACATCTGATGTACGCAAGTTCTTCGAGTGTTTACGGCAATTCGACGAAGACTCCGTTCACCGAAACGGACCCTACGGACGAAGCTGTTTCGCTGTATGCAGCAACAAAGAAAAGCAATGAATTGATGGCGCACACATACAGCCATCTTTTCAGGATCCCATCCACAGGTCTTCGTTTCTTTACGGTGTACGGACCATGGGGCAGGCCGGATATGGCATATTACGATTTCTCAAAGTCAATGATGCTTGGCAAACCCATTGCTTTATTCAACAGTGGGGATATGTACCGGGATTTCACGTATGTCGATGACATCGTAGAGTCACTATCAAGACTGTTGACCAAACCTCCGGACAACGCGCCGGAACTGACACCATATCGTGTGCTGAACCTTGGCAATTCAAGTCCGGTATTCATCAAGGACTTCATCACGATCCTTGAGGAAGAAATTGGCGATAAGGCCATAGTGGAAAATAAACCGGCACAAATCACCGATGTGTACATCACTTATGCCGACACGACCAAGCTCGAAGGCATCACCGGGTTTTCACCGGCCACAGATATTCGAAAAGGTCTTTCGTCATTTGCCTCATGGTTCAAGCAATATCATGCGGGAAAGGAATTTTAATGATACAAGGGCTTGTCAGCTGCTGTAATTGAACTGACAGATTCCTTTTCATCACGTATAATATTGCTTCATCATCCAAACACCCTATTGTAAAAAGCAGCATATGATCCGTATGAACATCCTCCACAAAATGACCTGCTTCGGCATGGTTTTGCTATTCTTCGCAGCAGGCCAGTTTTCCTGTACCTCGGCAAGGCAATTTATCTATCTGAATGATATTGAGAGCGCAAGAGACACTCTATTGGGCCCTATTCGACCTTTCAAGGAACCGTTGATCGAAACGAATGATCAGCTGAGCATACAGGTGTCCGCATACAATCCGGATGATGTTCAGATGTTCAACTCCCTGCTGAGTGCAGCACAGGGCGGAACAGGTGGAAGCCTGTCTTCCGGCGGTGGTGGGGGGCAGCTACCAGCCGGTCTAGGGTACATGGTCGATCAGAAAGGCATGATCACGCTTCCTTATGTAGGGGATTTCCTTGCCTCTGGGCTGACACTCCGGGAGATGGAGATCTTCCTGGGAAAGCAACTTGAACGTTTCGTCAAACAACCTGTGGTGAAAGTCCGTTTTCTGAACCACTACGTCAATGTACTCGGCGATATTGGAGGTCCTTCGCAGGTGACCATGAACAATGACCGACTCACTCTTTTCGATGTGCTTGCAAGGAGTGGGGATCTCCGGCCAACAGCATACAGGAATAACATATTGGTGGTCAGGGAAGATAATGGGTATCGAACAACAGGAAGGGTTGATCTGAGGTCAAAGACTGTTTTTGACAATCCATTTTTTTACCTCCAGAACCGCGATCTCATCTATGTTGAACCAGTGGAGGCTTCTTATGTGAGCCGTTCCGACCGATATACCCGCTACCTCGGCACATTCACAACAGTTCTTTCTCTGACACTTAGTTTATTCGCATTAACAAGATAAGCACATGAATCCGCTCGATAAAAACATTGAAGATTGGGGACAGAATGAGGAAGAAGAAAGTTCGGTCGATTTCGCGAGCCTCATTTCCAGATACGTGATCTATTGGCCACTCTTGTTGATCCTATTATCACTTGGATTCGCGGGAGCATGGACATATATCCGTTATAGTCCCCGCATATTCGGAGCAAATGCTCTCCTCTCCATCAAAAGGGAGGATGCGCTCGGGAACAATTCAACGAAAATAAATATAAGTCTGGGTAACAACCCAGCCAGTGCTCTCGACAAAGAGCTTCGTCTGATCGCTTCCAAACAGGTGTTCACCCAGGTGGTGAAGAAATTGCATCTATATGGAGAGATCATCAACAAGGGGAGTGTGATCAGCACTTATCTATACGGTGTTCTGTCTCCCTTCCAATTGAAACTTGAAAACCCGGATTCCCTCATAAACCCCGGTATTTATAACGTGGAGGTCGACTGGAAGACGAACTCCGTGATCATTGGAGAGAAAAGTTATCCTTTCAACACCCGTTTGAACACACCTTTCGGGATGGGTGTCTTTGAGAAAAATTTGCGTGAAGAAGGACAACGCTACGACAATCTTTTGTTTTCAGTGCAATCGGTCTCCGGGAAAGCGGACCACTACATGAGGGGATTCCAGGCCAATTCAAAGCCAAAGGCCCCGGAATTGATCGAATTGTATTTTTTTGACCCTGTTCCAGAGAAAGCGATCGATATCCTGGATACGCTGGTGCCGATCTATGACGAACTAACGGTGAAGGAAAAACGAAGATCGTTGCTCAATAGCTCGAATTTCATCACTGAGCGACTGCAAGTGGTTGAACGGGAACTCAGCGGGGTGGAATCAAACATATCCTCATTCAAATCATCGAACAATATCGCTGGTGATATCTCCTCTCAGGGATCACAATATCTCGCCAATGTTGAGAATACCGACAAACAGATAGCGGAGTTGGACCTGCAGCTCACCTTGCTGGATAAAGCGCAGACTTACATGAATGACCGGAATTCAAAATCTGAAACACTTCCGGCCCTTATCGACCTTGGTAATCCTGCGATCAGCTCGCAGATGTCGCAACTGATCAATGCAGAGGAGGAACTCAACAAACTCAGACAGGTATCTGGTCCGGAGAATCCTAAAGTACTCGCATTGGAGCAACAGATCAGCAGGTTGAGGCCGGCCATCAATGAGGGTACCAATAATTACAGGAACAACTTATTGTCGACCAAGGAGACTTTCCGTCGTCAACAAGCGGGCTTCAGCGGGATGTTGAAATCTATTCCAGAAAAGGAAAGGGTTCTGATCGACATCACCCGCCAACAGGACATCAAAAACGAAATTTTCGGATACCTTCTTCAAAAAAGAGAAGAGAACGTGATCGCCATGGCAGCCTTGGTAGGCAGCAGCCAGTTCATTGTGAATCCGTCGAGGCTTGGTTTGATCAGCCCAAAGCCTATGATGCTCTACTCATCCTTTCTGATCGGGGCACTTGCCATATTCGCACTTTTCATACTCTTAAGGGAGAAAATAAACAACAATTATCAAAGCAGATCTGAAGTCGAGAAAGCCATCAAAGCGCCGATCCTTGGAGAAGTTTTCGAGAATGTGCCCAAGAAGGGAGATGGGAATTCGGTGGTCATGGTGAATCCGCTGAAAACAAATATCATTGGCGAGCAGTTCCGAGAGATACGGACCAACCTCATGTATCTTGGTGTCGGTGGTGAGAATAAAGTCTTGCTTGTGACATCATCCATTCCGGGGGAAGGGAAGACATTCGTATCGATCAACATCGCAGCCAGTCTTGCATCCACCGGTAAAAAGGTGGCCTTGCTTGGCTTTGACCTTCGTAAAGGCAAACTCGGTGAGCTTTGCGGTGTTCAGGTCAATCCCGGCATCTGTAACTACCTCGTAGGACAGGCCAACCTCGCAAAGATCTGTCAGAAGATGGATGATTTCAACACGCTCGATGTATTGCCCGAAGGCCTCAGACCACCGAACCCGGCAGAACTCATGCTCAACGAACGCATGGAGAAACTCATGCAGGAGCTGAGGTTCCACTATGATTACATCGTCATAGATTCCCCTCCTATAGGATCGGTCACCGACGCACGAATACTGGCAAAGTATGCATATGCCACACTCTATATCATGCGGCACCAGTATTCTCCAAGGTCTTATTTCAGCATGATCCGGGAAGCATACAACAAAAAAAGACTTCCGAATCTTGCCATTGTCCTCAATGGTATCAAGAAGCATTCTTTCATGGGTTACTCCTATGGCAATGGACATGCGACTGGTTATGGATACGGATATGGATATGTCGACGGACAACGAAAACTGTCAGAGTCGGCAAAAGGACAAAAATCATAACCTATCCATTTGTAGCCATATCTATTCGAACGGAAGGAAGTGATGAACACTGACGAGAGTAAGAGAAATACGACCATGCATATCGCCTTTGTCACACCTGAACTGCTAAAAGATGAAAAGCTTTACCCGGGCGGATTGTCGACGTATATTTTCACGGTGTCACAGGGACTCATGGAAAAGGGACATAGGATCACTGTTTTCCTGAGTGGAGATAAGGATAGGGACCTTGATTTCCACGGCATTAAAGTCATTGAACGGACACCGAAGGGTTCATATATTCTCTCTTTGATGGAGAAGTTCCTGAAAAAAAGACTTCCGACAACGATGGACCGTTTTATCAGGAGCTGGTCAATCAACCAGGTGGTAAAGTCTCATATTAAGAAAGATGAAATAGATATTCTTCACTATACGAATTGGAAATCGATCGGTTTTTTCAGGGTGGATCGAAATGCGATCATTCGCATTTCGAGTTATGAGAAATTATGGGATAACAATCCGGGGAATGTGCATCTCGACAAGAGGCTTGCAAGATTTCTGGAAGAGCGATCCATAAAAAGATTCCGGCACGTGATAGGACCTGGCGACTATATCGCGTCATACATCGAGAAGGATCTTGACCTACCAGTTCCGATCGAGATACTGCCAACACCTGTCAGGAAATATGATGCGGTCATTGACTCCGATTTCGATGTCGAGGGAAAGAAACTGATC
>JBIKIB010000011.1:0-25742 GCA_044361845.1 Chitinophagaceae bacterium
AAATCAAGGCACTTACAGGAATGTCTGTCAATGATTTCATCAAGTCTATCCGACTCAAAAAAGCAGCAGGACTTATCCTCACAAAAAAACACACCATTTATGAAGTTGCTTACATGGTAGGCTTTTCGGATCGGAAATATTTCAGCAAAGAATTCAAGAAGGCATTCGGCATGTCTCCGACAATGTATATGGAACGAGATACATCAGATTTTGATGCGACGTTTGTGTGATCTTGCATGAACAAGACGTCTTTCATCAGATCACAAACGACCGGGTGCGATCATTCTGCGCTGTTGAACACATATGCTCTGGCTTTGGACATTTCATTTAGCATGGCAGGCACCAATTGGAATGGGTCGTATGGAATACCCTTGGATGCTAGTGTTTCAACTGGTAGAAATCCCTTGTAACCGGTCTTTTTAAGGATCTGCATGACCTTGATATAATCGGTTTTTCGTTCAGGATTACGGCCATACAATTTTTCCTTGACCTGCCAGTTGATGGCGTAAGGTGCGGTCTTTTCAATATCTATGTATGGGTCAGCGGTCGTGAAACTGCCGGTATCAACGATCAGTCCCACCCATTTGCTATCGATGGCCTTAAGCAAAGAAATACATTGATCGGCGTTTTGTAGCATGTCGGCATGATTCTGGATGCCGATCTTAACGCCATATTTCTCTGCGTGTGTGGCACACTCCTTAAAGCAGGAGACGACCCAACCGATAACTTCATCTTGTCGGTTTTCAAATCCCTTCGGCATGGTGCCGGAGAATAATCGTATTACCGGTGCCCCCAGTTTAGCCGCAACTTCTATCCATTTCTTTGCCAACAAAACATCCGCAGCACGCACACCCGGATCAGGTGATGCGAAATTATTACGGATACCGGTCCCGCTGATGGCGATGCCGAGTTGCTTTGCCTTTTTACGAAGGTCCAGTATGTAAGCATCAGATGGCACTTGGGGATAGGACGGAAAATAATATCCGGTCATGTCAATGGCTTCAAGATTTTGCAGTGCAGACCAGTCCAACAGATTTGACAGGGTGAATACGGGCAAGCTATCGCGACTATTCCTCGCCATAAGCTGATCGTTGAAGGAATATGCATTCAGGGAAAATGCGATGCCATGGTTTTTTTCCGTTGGAATGATATCCTGCCCATGGCTTTTCAAAGGGCAATACAAGACCGCGGTGGCCACCAAAACTAATAGTAATTGTCTGCCTGTTTTAAACATATGCAAATGCATTGATTGTATGTTATGATGAATTGAAAAAAACGATCGTCTTTTCTTTTTTTCAAACAATGACATCATTTTCCTCTGCCTTTTCTGCCTGCAGCCCCCCTTCCCCAATCCGGCTTTGTGATGTCAAGATCATCATGCGTCCTCTGCATCTCCCTATGCAACAAACTCGTCATGGCTGTGATGCGATCCTGGTGTGCGCTACTCCCGGATAAGTCGACTGTTTCCCAAGGATCTTTATGCAAGTAAAAAAGTTGTGTCCTTAGCAATCCGTCAACATTGTATAAAATTAACTTATAACCGTCTTGTGTCTTGAGGCTTCTACTCCAGCTGCCGTAGACATTGTAAATATGTGTACGCATTTGACTCCTGTTATCCGTAAAGACATCCGTATGGCTTTTCCCTTCAACCGTTGCCGGCGGCACTACACCAAGATATGCATAGAGTGTCGGGGCTATGTCACTCAGATAGATGAAGCCATCATATTTGGAGCCAATGGGAATGCCCGGCCCAGACATGATCATCGGTACACGGATGCTGTGTTCATAAAGATTTTGTTTTCCAAGCAATCCATGTTGTCCGACAGCCAGACCATTATCTCCGGCGAACACGATCATGGTATTATCTTTCAGTCCATTTTTTTCGAGGGCCTCAAGTATTCTGCCGACCTGTGCATCCATCTCTGTGATCATGGCATAATAATTCGCAAGATCCTGTCGCATGGTCTGTTCAGTGAGAGGCCTTGGAAAGAGTTGTTCGTCACGCACATTCATATCTCCATTATCGAAGGGATGTTCGGTCTTGAAATTTGGAGGCAGTAAGATCTTCGAAGGATCATACAACGTTGAAAATTGAGATGGCGGCGTCCGTGGATCATGAGGTGAGGTGAATGCTACATAACAAAAGAAGGGGTTCTCTTTTGATGTTGAGCTATTGAGGAAACGGATGGCCCCTTCGGCATAAAGTGTGCTGCTAAAAGTGTCACTGATCCTTTTTCGCGTGATGGGGTAAATTCCGCTGGAGTCAAATGAATACACCGTTGGATGAAACTGTCCTCCATCCTTTTCAAAATGCATTCCCCCGAAGAAAATATCAGCTCCATGGCTGAACATACGATGATGAGATGCTTTGTCGCTATGCCACTTACCGGAATGGAATGTCGAATACCCATTTGCTCTGAGTACTTCAGGAAGACTCACCAGGCTGTCAGGGATAGTGGATCCGTCCATTGGGAGCCTGTTCACATACCTGCCTGTCAGCAACATCGCACGGCTTGGGATGCAAACGGCACCCTGATGTCCGCCCATGACATGGGCCTGCGTAAAGAGCATGCCGTTACGCGCCATCCTGTCCAAATTGGGAGTGAGTACCTGGCGGTTTCCCATAGCACCCAATGCATGATAGCTGTGATCATCACTGTAGATGAGCAGCACATTCCTCTTTTTGCCCTGATCTTCCGTTTGTGCCAGCACATTGATGATCAAGCATGAGAGCAGGATTGCCATTAGAATTCTATGCATACCTTATTTTACACCAATATACGGAACATCGTTTTTACCAGGAACTTGAATCGATGTGTTATTGGACGGGTCTGATAAATGAAAGGTGAGGCAGGCTTAAAATCCGTGTCGAAAATGAAGTGATCGGACATTCAAAAAGGGAAGAAATGACGGTATACGTCTTATGAAGGAAAATAATTGCCCGAAATACCACCATCGTCTGAAAATCAGAAAAATATCGGTTCCTGTTTGAATAGCATATGGTGAAATGCCGATCAGCGTAGATTTGAATTTGCAGTCAAAAGAAAACAAGTAACCCAAGAACGTACTCAGCATTTTAGAGTACATATTCTCAGGTTACTTGTTGTGTTGTTGGTCGTTGTTCCTATTGATACATGATACTTACTTCAACAATTCGTCCAATCGGGTATAGAATCCATCATCCTCGCCAACATATCGATCGACGATGATGCCTGAGGGATCAAGGATGATTTTAGTCGGATAGCCGGCCACATTGTATTTAAGGACATGGTCATCCTTTGAAGTATTAAGGACATGATGCCATGCGAACGCAGGTTTTTCATTCAGGAATTTCTTCCATCTTTCTCCACGATCCGACTCCTTTGCAACTCCAACGATCTCTAACTTACCTTTGTATTTATCTAGATATTCCTTCATCCTAGGCATTCCCTGTATACAAGGGACGCACCAGGTACCCCAGAAATCCAAGATCACGTATTTACCTTTCAACGATGCGAGCGAGAATGCTTTTCCATCCGGTGTATTGACTGATTCGATGGCGGGCGCAACATCTCCTTTTCGGGTGGACAATATCCCTTTAACACGAGCACCCACCTCCTTGTAGTAAGTGATATCATCCAGTTTTGTATCGAGCTTCCGGAATACATCGATCGCATCTTCATTTGAGATCTGCGAACGTATCATCATATCAGATAAAAGCCAGGCAGAAGCTACTGAGGAAAGGTTATTCCGTAAGAAATCATTCTTAATGCGCACTACCGATCGGTCAATTGCCTCAATAGAGTCTTTCATTTTCCGAATCAAAACCGTATCCGTTACAAGCTTATTTGCGATCTTCACGTTCATATTCACTGCAGTATTCGTGAGCGAATTGATGGACCTGTTCAATCCCGCGAGATCTTTATTGGCAGGATCACCTGACGGATATGCATCGACATGGTCCGTGATTTTTCCTGCCACCTTTATTTTTGCTCCCGGATAAATGAACAACTGCAAGAGTGATGACTTGACGGGATAATAGCCATTACCAACACGTTTGACCACTTTTTCGACACCCGGTGAAATGCTCACATAGGTGAGTTTATCTGTCTTCGACGAAAAATGAAACGACCCGTTATCGACAGCGATGCTATCCCTTCTTACGCCGTTTGGAGATTCTTCGTCAGGAATGATGACAAACATCTTCTTACTATCAAGTCCTTCTATCTTTCCGCTTATTGAAAAGTTACCTGGCTGTGCCTGTATGAATGATATGGAAACAACCGACAATGCGGTCAGCGTGAAATTTTTTAGGGCCATGGTGAGTTGGATTAAATTGATCTGAGGTGAATTTTCAAAGAAGTGAACGGATCATCAGTTCCAAGGTGCGTTCATTATCCTGATCGGTCCTGAAATTAGCATAGACGATATTCCCTTCTTTATCAAGCAGGAAGTTCGTGGGTTGTCCACGTACTCCATAATTATCTTTCGCCCAGTCAGATGTCGCACGAAGGGGTGTGAAGCTATATCTAGTACCCTTCAGGAATGGCAGTACATAATCATCCTGTGTGGGAAACACATTGATGCCTAGATACTCGAAATCTGCATCCTTGAATTTCCTCACGACATTTTCAAAATGGGGGAATTCCGCTCTGCAGGGACCGCAACCCGGGAACCAGAAAGTTATCAGAACGGCTTTCCCCTTGAAATCTGAAAGCTTTGCATTTGTACTGGATGTATACATCCCCAGATCGAAAGGGTAAGCAGGTTTTGAATTCTTTTTTCTGATCTCCTGGATATCAGCCGAGATCTGTGCCGCCGTTTTACCGATCTTCCTCCCATATACATTCACCGCTTCTCCAATTTCGTCAGTTGGCGCTTTAGCCTGCAATGCCACCAGTGATTGATATCCCGAAAGCGTTTGTCCGGATTTGTCAGCAAGCGAAGCTTCCAGGATAGGAATGCGGGATAATTGAGCCGAAGACCGCAGCTTTTTCAGTCGAACGATGGAATCGTATGCCAGTTCATATTTCCCGGATTGCATCAGGGATGTAATGGCAGTAAGTCCATTTGCCAGGTCAACCTTTTCCTGCCAACCTGATCGAGGAGACATGTCGGCTGCCAGATCCCTTGCCTTTTCATTCAACACATTATTCAAGTATGCGTTGTAAAGCAGGCTCATACCGGAAGCGGACCAGTTGAATTTTGTCGGATCGTAACGTTTCCTCAGCTCTTCAAGGACTTGTATTTTCTTTTGTTGATCCTTGACATTGTACCCCAGCCAGTAAAATCCCTGTGCACCTCGTTCATGTGCCGGGAAACGATCGGCCAATGCGTAGATCAGATTCGTGAAGCGAACCATATCCTTATCATCAAAATACATGGCATAATAAAAAGCGTAGGAAGGGTTACTGCTGTCCGCCAGAGATGCCAACCGCATGTACTCCATGGCCTGTTCCTGATTTCCCCATCGCTCAGCATCGATCGCCAGTTTCAGGTATGCTTCTGCGTTAGTTTTATCGAGGGCAACGGTCCGCTTCAAGAATTCCGTTGCTTTTGGACTTTCATTTTCATAGTATGCGGTACCGATGGCATAATGCACAGTGGCATTCTGCGAAAATGTCCGAAGCCATTGTTCATACTGTTTGCGCATAACGGATTCAGTACTGTCATATCTGGCTTTATACTTTTCCGCATACCAGTACAGATTGGGTTCCCAACCTATGGAGCGAATGTATTCATGATGATACGCGAGGCTGTCAGGTTCTTTCTCTACTTTTTGAACCCAATAGCGAACACTATCATTATTGATGACACGCAAGGGCTTATTGACCTGCGCTCCGGCATTGAATGCATACAGGAAAAAAATTATGGCAAGCGATCTCCTGATCATGTTATGTATATATGAGTGGCGTCACACCAATTTCGATTTAATATTTATTTTGCTCCAGTTGACCCTGGCTGGACAGGATGTCAGCATATGGCAACGGCAATGCGTACTTTCTGGAGTTGGTAGGGATGGTGATGGTTTGAACAGGTGAGCTGGTGACTGCTCCGGTGAGGTTTACCGGATAGAAGGTTTTTGTGATGACGACATCATCCGAAGGATCTGTATTCGAATTGAAACGACGTATATCAGACCATCTTGCATGGAATGGCATCTCACGCCTTCTCTCCTGCAGCACTTTCGCTACAGCGTCTGCCGGACTCGCTGCTGTAAGGGTGACCCATGGTCCCGGTTTCAACCTTTTAGCCCTCAAGGCATTGGCAGCTGTCATTGCTCCGGCTACATTACCGGTCCGAGCGAGGCATTCCGCCCTGATGAGGAACATCTCGGCTGTGGTCGGCCCGGAAGGCAGCCTGTCCTTGAAGAAATGGATATAACCCGGATAGTTGAATGCAGGGCTGGCATTCATACCCCTATCATATGAATAGCCTTCCACCATATGGTATTCATATCTGAGGTCATTCGTCTGATCATAGAGATTCAGCAGGTCTTGACTTGGGATATACCACCATGATCCGTAATTAAGCATCCTGAAATACAGAAATTCCTTCCATCCGACCATATCCGTCAGATCGACCTGGTTGTTATGGGTATATGGATACCGGATGGTGTAAGTCGCCGCATTGGGAGTGCCTGCGTTAATGGATACACTCTGGTTGTTACCATAGCGCATATCTGTGGCAAGGTTGTAATCTATCAGTACATTGTATTCGGCAAGGGCCAGGTCTGCGTACTTCAAGGCCTCGCTGTATTTATTCCTTGAGAGATAATATCTGGCGGCAAAACCATTTGCAGCTGCCGTACTGGAGCGCCAGTGCTGAGCCTTTCCTGCAACTACCAGCGGTTTATTGATCTTCAAAGCTTCTAACAGATCCGCCTCGATGAACTTATACGTTTCTTCAATGGATTGTCGTTTCAGATCCTCCTGGAAGCTCGGTGATTTTTTGATGGGTAACCCCGGTTCGTTCTTATTGGCTTCTGTGTAAGGAAGGCAGTAGGTCTCGGCCATCTGCCAATAGGCATAAGCCCGAATGAGATATGCATCTGCTTTGATGCGCTGCTTTTCGGCGTCAGTACCAACCACTTTGTCAACATTGCTGAGGATGGCGTTGGCATAAAAAACATCCCTCCACTCACCTGAAGCACTCCCCCAGAGAAGATCACCGGATGTGGCAGTGGGAATATTCTCCGTGTCCCAGAATGCGTGCAGGAGGTTTGCCACAAAGTTATTTGTCGCAGGTCTGGCATCATAGATGGATTTTGTCAGGCCGTAGTCATCCGTATGAAGAAAGGCAGGATTCTGATCTGCGTAATAGATGGAATAGTTCTCCAGCAAGGCATTCAGCTGGTCCACTGTTTCTACAGGCAATGATGAGTTTTTGCTCGGACGTTCATCCAGGAATTTCTCGCATGATGTGAGGGATGCGATCACCGGCAACAAAGCAATATATCTGAGATTTTTTATGAAGGACATCTTTATCATGATGCTTTTGTTTTAGGATTAAAAATCGAATTTGATCCCGAAAGTGAACTTAGGCCTTGGGTTCAGCGTACCAAGAGGATATAGTGGGTCCTCACCATATTCGTTGGCCAAGAGCACGAACATATCATTGCCCTGTGCGTAAATCTGGAAATTTTTCATACCCACTTTACTGAGTGCATTGGACGGCACGCGGTAAGTCAAATTGACCTCCTGAAGCCTAAGCCAAGATGCGTTCTGGGAGAGATAGGAGAGGTTGTTGTAAAATCTGTCCCAGAAAAAAAATCGGGGCTCATTCGGATTCACGGGAAGCGTGAGGATATCAGCCGATTTCCCTGCGGTAACATCTGAAACATATTTGTTTGGAAGCATCCGGATCGAAGACCACTGCACAGGATAATTAAATCCGCGACGCTGGAACACATGTCCGAAATTTCCGGTGATGATGAATGACAGGCTGAGATTCCGATATTCGAAATTGTTCATGAATCCGAAAGTGAACGGCGCAACGAGCGTACCGGTATTTTCCAGATAGGTTCTGCCGTCGCCGGGAACGAATGTCTGCATGTCATAATTCACATTACCCGGACCGAGAACTGTGGGTTGGTTTGCGGCGTTGAAACCTGTGTATTTGAACATCCACATCGTGTTCGCATTAAACCCTTCCACATAAGAAGAAGTGTTTCGCGAGATCATCGATGAGGAGTTGTATTGCGCAATGAAAAGATCAGTGATCTTGTTTCTATTATAGGAGAGATTCATGTTGCCGGTCCAGCGCAGGTCCTTGGTGATGCGGGCTTCCGTACCGATCTCCAATTCTATACCACGGTTCACCATCGCTGCGTTGTTCAGTCTTTGGGAAGACGACCCGTTCACATTCGGAATGGATATCACCGCTATCAAGTCCTTTCCGTTTCTTTGGTAGAGATCTATCTTGCCGAATAGCTTGCCTTTAAAGAGTCGGTAGTCAATGCCGATATTTGTGGTGGCCGTCTTCTCCCAGCGAAGTGTGGGATTCCCTAGACTTGTGAAATTAGCCGTGTAGGCACCCGTCAAAGTGTTAGGGATTGAACTCAGGGAGATCAAAGGCATGAAGGCAGTGCTTTTGTCCACGTTTCCGTTATACCCAAAAGTTGCACGTAGATTAAGCCTGTCGACAAAGTCAACATTCTTCATAAAGTCCTCTTTCCAAACCTGCCAGCTGCCACCGACTGACCAAAATGGTGCATACCGGTATGAGGGATCGTCTGTGATAAGATTCGACGCGTCGGATCTGAAGCTGCCTGATAATGTGTATTTGTCTTGGAAAGTATAGGATGCATTGGCAAACGCGGAGAAGAAGCGTTCTGTGGTGTATCCAAAAGAATTTGTATACCCGAAGGACTGCGTCTGATTGAGCCAGTTGCGTATGGTCAGGTTCGTAGGTGGTAATGTGCCATTCTGGTTTCCATTCCCCGGCACACCACCCGGACCATTGGGAAAGTTTCCCAGTTGTAAAGTGGCATCATTGTATCCGAAAGTGCGGGGATTGTTGAAGGTCTGCACGACTGAACTTTGCAATTCGGTCCCTCCCACGAAATTCACCTCATGGTCTTTGCCAAACTCCCTGTTAAAAGAAATAAGGTTCCTGAAGTTCCATGCTGTAAGGTTGACGCGACCCTGGTCGAGGATTGAACCTTTCGGAAGGTTCGGTATCGGTGCCGTGGTCATTGACGTAGGAAAACCCGGATTCCAGAATGCTGCATGGTTCACGGTCTGACGAACAGTGAAGCTATTCTGGTCATACACATTCCGTGTAAAAGTATTGAAGTTCTCATACTGAATCCTGGACTCGATACTCAACCCTTTCATGGGCTTCAATGTCAGTCCGGCTTGTACCCTGCCGTTTAGTTCTGTATTGACAAGAGACCTGCTGGCGATCTCCCTCGCAGGGTTATAGCTCCAGTCGCTGTAAGGGAAGAGGCTGGTAGGTACCTGTCGGTTGATCAATGGGAGATAGTACTTGAGGCTTGTATTTGTGTAGCTGCCGTCAGGATTTGCAAGCATTTCATAAGGTGAGAGACTCGAGATCTCAGACAAGCTCGTACCATTGTTGGTGAATTTATTATACTGCAACATGGTATTCATCGAAAGATCCAGCCATTTGGTAAGATTGACCGTTGTCCGATAATTCATCATGAAACGATCATTATAAGACTCCCTGAAATTCGACTGATTTTTTTCCATCATCAGCGAAAGAGCGTTATTCATTCGCTGTGTCGCACCATATAGACTCAGGTTATATTGCTGGGTGACTGGCCTTGCCAGTAACAAATCACTGATCTGTCCGCTATTATCAAGTGTCTTGAGGCTATCAAGTGTTTTGTCCCGCTGGGCAAGTGATAAGAATCCAAGGTTATTTTCATTCAAGGCGTTCTGACCCAGTGTCCAGTTAAAACCCTGATTGCTGGCCAATACGCCTGTGTTCAGCAATGCACCCCATTTATTGTATGCCATTTTCTCATATTCAATGGTCTCGGCAGATGTTGCATGAGGCCTTGAATATCCGAGGTCGATCTTTCCACCGACCCTTGTAAATGCAGAGAACTCGACTTTGAGTGGAACACCTCTGCTTGCACTTTTCGTAGTGACAACGATCACGCCATTCACGGCACGAGCCCCCCAGATAGAGGAGGCCGCTGCATCTTTAAGGATCGTCACCGACTCGACGTCATTGGGATTTATGGCATTATATGTTCCCTGTATCGGAAAACCATCCACCACCACAAGAGGCTCCTGATTGGCGTACAGCGTGGAAAGACCTCTGATCTGAAAGAATGGGTTACCCTCCTCGTCCATACGTAAAGCCTGTACACCGGCATTTGTACCGATGATCCTTGATGCGATATTGGTGGCGGGTTTGTCCAGTTGTTGCCTGCTAACCGTACCAAAAGAACCCGTTGCCCTTTCTTTTGGAATGGTCTGATATCCCGTGGAAACGACAACCACCTCACCAAGACTACCCTCATCCCGGATCATCGTTATATTCGCCGAGACCGCTCCAGCAGCAACAAGCAAATCAGATGAAATCATCCCTATGTATGAAAATGATAAGGTCTGAGGACCCTGGGGTACAGAAATGCTATAACGGCCACCCTCGTTGGTTTTTACGGCAACTCCACGTCCCTTTAACGTGATCGTGACATTTTGTAGTGGAACTGATTCCGGTCCAAGAACCTGTCCACTTATCGTACGGGTTTGTTGTGCAAAAGCGGAAGAATGCATGCTCAAGCTGAATAATATCAGCATTGACAGCCAGGTTTTTAATTTCATAACAGTTTTTTTATAGAATGACTGATGGAAAGTATTCAATCAATTTATTAAATAATGATATATTACACTAACTCCCTTTTTTTATTGACAAACTGCCTAAGTTGCTCCACAAATAAGCTTTTTAGATGAATAGTGATGGGTTTTGGGGATACTTCGATGTTTTTATTGCAATATATTAGCAGTAACACGATATGGAATTCAATCAGTACAACGCGTTTTTAAAACTGGGATGGAAGAGTTTTCTCTTTTCGTTGGTTGTTTGGTATGCATTCGTGTCCGTTTATATGACGTTGGGAACATCCGATTGGACCGTTGCCACAAAATACTGGTTCTATACCCGGTATAGTTGGCCCAATTTTTTGCTGAGTTATATCACAGCCATTTGTCTGATCCCTTGTTTTCTACATCGCAAGAAGTATGTTTTGTTCATCTTGAGCCTGTTAGCAGTTTTATTACTGTACATCCTGATACGGTATTATAACCATATTCTCCAGAATGAAGACATGTACTCCTATATGAAAAAAGTCGGAAACGAGATGGTTCTGGTAAAGATTGACAAATCAGGGATTGTCAAAAGTGAGATCACCAAGGGAATTCAATTCATACTGATCGCTTTTTCATATCGATTCATTTTTGATCGCATCCTGTTGGACAGGAAAATCAATAGCCTCGAAAAAGAGAAGCTGATCGCTGATCTTACAATGCTCAGATATCAATTGAATCCTCATTTCCTTTTTAATACCATCAACGACATCTATTACCTGGCACTCATACAGTCAACCAACACTGCTGATGCCCTGCTGGAACTCTCTGATCTTCTCCGTTATGTTCTTCATGAAAAAGAGGAAAGCGTTGCACTACAAAAGGAAATCAATCACCTGCAGCGGTTTGTGAAACTGCATCATTTTCGATTTCCGGAATCCGCCGTCGACCTTCGCATCCATATTCCTGATGACTCCAAATCTTTGCGGATTGCACCACTGATGCTGATTTCCTTCACCGAGAATGCATTCAAACATGGCGAACCGGGAACAGAAGAAGAACCCGTTAGGATCTCGCTATCGGTAATTGGCTCAAAGCTGTCTTATACGGTTGTGAATGTGGTCGGAAAGAAAACTTCGAAGGATAAGTCAAATGGCATCGGCCTCACAAATCTTAAGAAAAGACTTGAACTTATGTATCCCGGGCAATTCACACTCTCTGCAGAGAAAAATGGTGACCATTTTATTGCGAACCTTGATTTATCCCTTACTATAATATGATCAGAGCAATCGCCATTGACGACGAAAGAAACGCACTCGGGGTCATACGTGAATACGCAAAAAAAATTCCGGACTTTACCCTGACAGAAACCTTCACGGACCCGCTGAAGACACTTCCATACCTCTACCAGCACCCTGAAACGGACCTCATTTTCATTGACATCCAGATGTCAAAATTAAATGGACTGGAACTCGTAGAACAATTGAAAAATGGAAGAGCCAGCATAGTACTGACCACGGCATATCCTGATTATGCCTTGCAAGGATATCAGCTTGATGTCATCGACTATTTGTTGAAGCCATTCTCCTTTGATAGATTTCTGCATGCCGTGATAAAAGCACGGCAGCTCATTAAAGTCGATGATCATGCTGAAGTAAACAATCAGGCCAGTCTGAATTCCCCTGAAAGCAAGCATTTCATATTTGTCAAGTCTGACTACAAAGTGATCAAAATCGCAGTGCCTGAAATATTATTCATTGAAGGTACGGGTAACTATGTCGCGATTCAAACGACATTCGGCAAGTTCCTCTCTTTGCAAAACATGAAGAATTTCGAAGATGAACTGAAACCATTGGGCTTTTTCCGCATCCATAAATCATACATCATATCCATACGCCATATTCAATCCATCAGCAAGAAAAGTGTGAGTGTCGATAATAAGGAACTACCTATCGGAGATACGTTCAAGGATCCGTTCAATGAATACATGAAATCTAATTTTAAACAGTTTTAATGCTTTAAAAAAATTTATGAAACAAGTATTGATGATATGCACCTGGGTCCTATGCCAATTCATTTCATTTGGACAAACAAATTTCAACTATGAGGTCAGGGGAATAGTAAAAGGACTTGGAAAAGACACTCTGACCTTAATGGTCAGCAATGCAAGGGCCGGAAAACCGGCTGATAAATTTCTGATTCCCGCCTTCAATGATACTTTTGTCTTCAAAGGGATTTCCAATCAGGTTGAGATGGCCTATCTCTATAATGAGAAAAACAGACGGATGGGCGACCTCACGCTTTTTCTTGACGAGGGCATTATCCAGGTGAAAGGTGATCTCTCCACTTTCTCAAGATCCCAGGTCTATGGTACAAAAGCAAACGATGATATGGCTGCCATGCGCCGGCAAGAAAACGTATATTATGATGAAATCACGAGCATCCGTGCGGATTTGAAAGCACGGACGGATACGGCTGCCTCCTCATACAAATCAGCAATAGCGAAAATCAGTGCACTGCAGGATTCTGCAATGAAATCAAAGGAAAGATTTGCAGAAAAAAATCCCGGATCATTTATTTCAGGGATCAACCTGTATGTACTCTCAGACAGAATCCCATTTGAGAGACTGGATAAATTATATGCCGATCTGGACCCAAAGGTGAAACAAATGGGGTTAATATCGAAACTGGCAGATAAGATCGAAGGAAAAAGAAGAAGCCTGGTGGGCAAAACGGCATCGGATTTCAGCATTCAGGATATCAACGGTAAACCGGTAAAGCTATCGGACTTTAAAGGTAGATATGTACTCCTGGATTTCTGGGCCAGTTGGTGTGTACCCTGCAGGGAGGAGAACCCCTACCTTAAAGCTGCCTATGCAAAATATAAGGAGAAGGGTTTCGAGATCATCGGCATATCTGTGGATGAGCATGGTGAGCGCTGGAAAAAAGCCATTGCGGATGACAAGTTGCCCTGGATCCACATATCGGACCTGAAGCGGGAGAATTTTATTGCCACCCTTTATGGTGTTCAGCCGATACCTGACAACTTCCTGGTAAACCCCGATGGAAAGATCATTGCAAAAGCCATTCGCGGTAGCCAGATTGAAGAAGTATTGTCAAAATATTTCGAAAACGAGAAGTAAAGCTGTAAACTGACTTAATTGCCGACCTGTCAAGTTTCCCACACGCCAAATGATAAAAAATCAGGACAATACAGGTGGTCATACCGGCTTTTTGTAATACTTTGAACGTCATTTGATGCCCTTTGGCTACGACGGGCTTAAGGCACCAAAGCAGCAAAGAGATGAGATGATGAACAAATCGTACGTCATTGGTGTAGATTATGGATCGGATTCTGTCAGGTCTGTCATTGTCCGAACAGATAATGGTGAGGAAATTGCCTCCTCCGTACATTACTATGTCCGATGGAAAGAAGGCCTCTACTGTGACCCTTCAACAAACCAGTTCCGCCAGCACCCGCTCGACTATGTCGAGGGACTTGAACTGACGATCACTGCAGCATTGAGAAAGGCAGGCGGACAGGTAGCTCAAAACATCATTGCCATCGGCATCGATACCACAGGTTCGACTCCCGTTGCTGTCGACCAGTCAGGACAACCATTGGCCCTGATGACTCCCTTTTCGGAGAATCCCAACGCCATGTTCGTGTTATGGAAAGATCATACGGCCATCAGTGAAGCTGCAGAGATCAACAAGCACTCAAAATCTTTCGACACGGATTACTTGCAATACGTCGGAGGCGTATACTCATCCGAATGGTTCTGGGCAAAGCTGTTGCATATCCTTCGAACAGACCAACAGGTTCGAAATGCATGTGCGTCCTGGGTGGAGCACTGCGACTGGATTCCTTTCCTACTTACAGGCGGAACGGATATCTCACAAATGAAAAGAAGCGTTTGTGCTGCTGGGCACAAGGCCTTATGGGCAGATGCTTTTGGCGGATATCCTCCAAATGATTTCTTTTCAGCTTTGGATCCGATGCTCGAAGGATATGTGAACACGCTGGGAAAAAATACATACACATCAGACAAATCAGCCGGAACACTTTGTGAAGAATGGGCTCATAGACTTGGGCTTTCTCAGAGCGTTATTGTCGCCGTAGGTGCATTCGATGCACACATGGGTGCTGTCGGTGGTCAGGTAGAGCCTTTTCACCTCAGCAAGGTAATGGGAACATCCACTTGCGACATCATGGTGGCATCAACTCAAGATATTGACGGTAGAACAGTTCCTGGCATATGTGGGCAGGTCCACGGCTCGGTCATTCCGGGTATGATCGGTCTGGAAGCTGGCCAATCCGCCTTTGGCGATAGCTACGCCTGGTTCAGGGATATGCTGCTAAAGCCAGTCGGAGAACTGATTCATGCATCCGATAAGATCGATGATGAAACAGCTGCTGCATTAATGGAAGAAATAAAGGATAAACTAATAACTCACTTATCCATTCAAGCAGCAGACCTGCCATTTAAAGATGATGATGAACTGGCCATTGACTGGTTGAACGGACGAAGAACGCCGGATGCAAACCAATACCTCAAAGGCAGTTTACATGGTTTGGATCTGGGCAGCGATGCTGCCAGGATCTTCAGGTCTATCGTGGAAGCAACCTGCTTCGGTGCGAAGGAGATCATCGATCGTTTCAACGACGAGGGCGTTACCGTGAAGGGATTGGTAGGCCTTGGAGGTGTGGCACGAAAATCACCTTACATTATGCAAACCTTGAGTGATGTGACAAATCTCCCGATTCGCATTCACAGTAGTGAACAAACTTGTGCTATTGGGGCAGCCATGTTCGCAGCCACTGCTGCAGGGATCTTTACGAAAGTGGAAGATGCAATGATCCACATGGGGCGGGGATTCGATGTCACATATCAGCCGGATGGAACCAGATCCGGTCATTACAAGATGCGCTATGGAAAATACAAAGTCGCGGGAAAATTCACGGAACAACATACACCCGTGCAATAAGTAAAGCCCCGAAGCAAACCCGAAAAACCATGAGCGTTTACGAAGCATTGAAAACAGAAGCTTGCGAGGCCAACCTAAAGCTTCCAGAACTCGGACTGGTATTATTTACTTTTGGAAATGTCAGTGTCGCCGACCATGCAAAAGGAGTGTTCGCGATCAAGCCAAGTGGTGTCCCTTACAAAGACCTGAACCCATCGATGATGGTAGTGATGGACTTCGACGGGCAACTGGTGGAAGGATCCCTCAGGCCATCATCCGACACGCGTACACATGCACTGCTTTACAAGCACTGGCATGAAGTCGGCAGCATCGTTCATACACACTCCACATATGCCACGGCATGGGCACAGGCACTATCAGACATCCCCATCTATGGCACAACCCATGCAGATCATACAACAACTGATATCCCTTGTGCACCCCCCATGGATGATGTTATGATCATGGGGGACTATGAGTATGAGACCGGATATCAGATCCTCAACTGCCTAAGGAAACGCGACCTGAATCCAAAAGATTTGGAGATGATCCTCGTAGGTAACCACGCACCCTTCACCTGGGGCAAAACATCAGAAAAAGCCGTCTATAACGCAGCCGTATTGGAAGAACTTGCCAGGATGGCGTTCCTGACAATTCAGATCAACCCGTCAGCCCCCCGGCTTAAAGAGGCACTCATTCGAAAACACTTCGAAAGAAAACATGGACCCCAAGCCTATTACGGGAATTCATGATCACCCCAAAAAAACCTGATAATGATCGAACTTAAGCAGCTGGAAGTCTGGTTCATCACTGGCAGCCAGGATTTGTATGGCGATGAGACACTACGACAGGTGGCAGAGCATGCAGCCGTTATTTCAGAGGAACTCGACAATGCAATAGAAATGCCCATCCGAGTGGTATACAAGCCAACGGTGAAATCAACTGAAGAGATCTTCAACATATGCCAGGACGCCAATATACAGCGCAATTGCATCGGTATCATCACCTGGATGCACACTTTTTCGCCTGCCAAGATGTGGATCACCGGACTAAAAATCCTTCAGAAACCGATGCTCCATTTCCACACCCAGTTCAACCGCGATATCCCATGGAGCAGCATCGATATGGATTTCATGAACCTCAACCAAAGCGCCCACGGAGACCGTGAATTCGGTTTCATGATGAGCCGGATGAGGCTCTACAGGAAGGTTGTGACCGGCCATTGGCAGGATCCGGAATGCATAAATAGTATCTGCGGCTGGGTGCGTGCTGCTGCTGGCTGGCATGACTGGCAGGGGGCAAGGTTCGTCCGTTTTGGAGATAACATGCGTTTCGTGGCTGTAACAGACGGGGATAAAGTGGAGGCTGAAATGACATTCGGATATAGTGTCAACACCCATGGTGTCGGGGATCTGGTGCAAGTCATCCATGATATATCGGATGCAGAAACAAAGGACCTGATGGAGGAGTATCTTCTTTCATACCAAGTAGCAGAAAGCCTTAAACCCGGAGGCATACAGCATACCTCATTGCTGGATGCGGCCCGCATAGAACTGGGTATCACGAAGTTTCTGGAACAAGGAGATTACAAAGGATTCACCACCACATTCGAGGACTTGCATGGATTGACACAATTGCCCGGCATCGCAGCGCAGCGACTGATGGCAAAGGGATATGGTTTTGCCGGAGAAGGCGACTGGAAGACAGCGGCGCTTGTCCGGGCTATGAAGACCATGGGTATCGGACTCAAAGGTGGTAATTCTTTCATGGAAGATTATACATACCATTTCGAACCGGGCAACAATATGGTACTGGGTGCACATATGCTTGAGATCTGTCCTTCTATTGCTGATGCTAAACCAAGGTGCGAAATCCATCCTTTGGGAATTGGGGGCAAATCCGATCCTGTGAGGCTGGTTTTCAATTCAGCAGCAGGAGCCGCTATCAATGTATCCGTCATCGATATGGGAAATCGTTTCAGAATGCTGGTGAATGAAGTCGAAGCGGTTGCACCAAAAGACGACCTTCCGAACCTCCCCGTTGCTCGGGTGCTCTGGAAGCCTTACCCAGACATGAAAAAGGGATGTACAGGATGGATCCTGGCAGGAGGAGCACACCATACATGCTACTCTCAGAACCTCAATTCAGAACAAATGGAAGATTTTGCAGGGATGGCAGGTATTGAATTCGTGAAAATCGACCGCAATACAGACTTATACCATTTCCGGAACGAACTGCGCTGGAACGACCGCTTTCACCAATAATCACTCCGCAATCACATTTTTACCAATGAAAGGATTATCCCCGCTCGACATCATTGTTTTCCTGCTCTACTTCGCCATCGTGTCAGGATATGGATACTGGATTTACCTCAGAAAGAAAAAAGCGACGACGGATACAAAAGATTTCTTCCTGGCGGAAGGTTCATTGACATGGTGGGCTATTGGCGCTTCACTCATTGCATCCAATATATCCGCCGAACAATTCATTGGAATGAGTGGTGAAGGTTTTTTCGTGGGCATCGCAATCGCAGCCTATGAATGGATTGCGGCACTGGCATTGGTCATCATTGCCGTATGGTTCATTCCGATCTACATCAAGAACAAGATCTTCACCATGCCGCAGTTTCTCACAAACCGCTACAACGATACGGTAGCACTCATCATGGCGGTTTTCTGGTTGTTCCTATACGTTTTCGTAAACCTCACATCGATCCTGTATCTCGGGGCAGTAGCCATCAACGGACTCTTAGGTGGCCAGTACCTTCATGTGATCATGGTAATGCTGGCAGTTTTCGCCCTGATCATCACTCTGGGTGGAATGAAGGTGATCGGTTACACGGATGTGATCCAGGTTGCGGTACTCATCATTGGCGGACTTGCCACAACGTACATGGCATTGCTGATCGTGAGCGAGGAATTTGGTCTTGGCCGCAATATGATAGCAGGCTTTAAAACACTCATTGCACAGGCCCCTGAACACTTTCACATGATCCTTGAAAAACCAGGCCCGGATGCAACTCAGGAGCAAATAAACAAGTATCTGATCGTCCCTGGTATCGCAATGTATTTTGCCGGACAATGGATCGTGAACCTCAATTACTGGGGATGCAATCAATATATAACACAGCGGGCACTGGGAGCAGATCTGCAGACTGCAAGACTGGGAATTCTTTTTGCCGCACTGCTGAAACTCATGATGCCCGTGATCGTCATGCTTCCCGGTATTGCGGCCTTCGTACTCTACAAGAACGGAAGTCTACCCCAGTTAGAAGGTGGCAGCAAGGACGGAGCTTATTCCGCTATCCTCAGTTTCTTGCCGAGTGGACTGAAGGGCCTATCCATAGCTGCATTGACAGCTGCTATCGTAGCCTCGCTCGCCGGAAAAGCCAACAGCATCTCAACCATCTTCACATTGGATATCTACAAAAAATACCTGCGCCCCGAGGCTGATGAAAAAAAGTTGGTATGGACCGGAAGAGTGACGATATGGATTGCGATGTTCGTCAGTGTACTGTTCACCTGGAACGATACACTCGGCATCGGTGGGGAAGGAGGATTCACTTTTATCCAGAAATATACCGGATTCATCAGTCCGGGAGTTTTCGCAATGTTCATACTTGGAATGTTTTGGAAAAGAACAACCGGATCTGCTGCAATCGCTGGCGTGTTAACAGGATTTATCCTTTCCGTATTCTTCAATAACTATGCTCCGGCCCTCTTGGGTAATGAAACACTACTCTATTCAGCCTTTCCTAATGGGAAAGGTGGATTTGAGATCCCCTTTCTCATTAATATGGGTTGGTCATTTTTCTTTACTATGCTCTTGATGATAATGATCAGCCTGGCGGGACCAAAGGTGAATCCAAAAGCATTCATACATGATAAAGAAATGTTCAAGATTAGTAAACCCGTTATTGTACTCATCATCATTATATTGATGCTGCTCATGGTACTATATGTAAGATTTTGGTAGGGGAAATATGCCATCCGGTAATGATAACTTATGATGAATAATTTTATGAATTATTCAATGGAAGACCAGTATGAATAAAGTCTGATCTTCCATTTCCATTTAATAAATCGTTAAAATGTCAAGGCTGCCTTCAGGAGCAAATATCTACCCACGATAGACATACTTTGCTCTGAATAGGAATTCACATCAAATGTTAAACGATCGATGGTTTTCGTGTTCAGTAAATTATGCCCGGTAAAAATGAATGTCCATGACTTCTTCAAAGCATGACTGGCATAAAAATCAAGATGCTGGAATGCACTCATGGAAGAAAATGATTTGTACCCATAGGACAAGGCAAAGAATATCCGCTTGCCCGAAATGAATTTGAACTTGGTGAAAGCCTGATGTTGCCATTGCCTGAATTGACTTGCAATACCGATTTCAGGAACAGTCTTACTGCTAATATGGTAAGCAGTAAATCCTGCTTCAACCTTGAATGGCCCCTTCCAGCTTGAACTCAATCTTGACTGAAAACTGATATTCGAATTTGTATTCCTACTCCGTTGTTTATTAAAATATAAGTCCCCTCCCATATGTGAGCCGGATATTTCAAGTGAAACTTTTACACTTATTTGCTGCAGATATTTTTCTGTTTTCATATTCGAATGAAATGTGATATTCCGATTCATAGGCAGTAGATATGATATCAAGTAGGACGGCGTCTGTATACTGTTATTGATAATCGATCCATCCGTGTAGCGTAAGGAAAAATGAATATTCAATAAGCTACCTCTGGTGAGGTCATTTCTATTATATGAAACGATGAATTGTTGTGTCCTTCGATTGACCAGTAAAGAAGCCGGTTGCAATATCGTCGCCTGTCCTGACAACAACTGAAACGGAAAAAAATACTTACTTGATGGCAGGTCCGTTCCGATATCATACCGGATCATCATACTCTCAAGCGGAGAGAATGAATGGCGAACTCCTATTACCCCTTTGTACAAGATCGTTGCCAGTTGCTCTCTTGTTTTACCTTGATGAAGTGCAACACCCCCGGCTCCTAAATTCAGTCCTGCAGCGAATATTGATTTCCTACTCCCCCTCCTGTCAAATGATAGAAATGCCGGAATTCGCCAAGAGGAAAAATCAGATTCTGTTGGACCCATTATGGATGTTATGCTGCCATCTTCCTCCACATTGAAAGTTTCTCCTTCAGCTTTTGCATTTTCACGAGCAAACGACAATCCATACCTCCAGTCAAATTTCAGTCGACGCACATTGATGATTAACGCTGTGGATTGAGATGAAGCATTTCGATCAAGATTTTGAATCGGTCTTTCGATGCCTGGAAACAGCAAAGATGAATCTTGAAATCGTCCCGTTTCCATGAACAGATGCTGCCTCACATCAGTACCCATTAGACTATACATAGTTGTAATAGTACCTCTTTCACTGAACGCATAGATCTCTTTTCCGGACATATACCATCTCGGACTATTCTCCTCTAGTCTTTCTATCAAACTATCCGTAATGGTACCGGTAGTGATGTTGGAATAACTATTCATACCTTTCCCGTCTAAAAAACCAATAGTGTGCTCCCCTGAATTATTTTTTCCCTGATCGTGATTAAAAGTAAATTTCAATGTTCGATCTTTATGATGCGAAAAATATTTTTCTTTCGAGTAGTAATTCCATTTTTCAGAATCAGGTAAGTATAAAATTTCAGAACCTTTGGCATTTTTGATAAGTTCGCTTTGCCCTGCACCGATAAGTGCCTTTAAGGAAGTTCCTTTCCCGATTTTTGAGGAAAGAATCAAATACCCAGATAAATCCTTGTTATCATTGGTATACGTCTTATCTATCTGTGGAAGATAAATATCACCTGTCTCCAATATTCCCTCTGATTGTTCTTCAGCCAAAGCATCATCTGCACTGCCGTCATCCGAAAAATGATATTCAAGATTCGCATTTGCAGGTATGCCTGTTTCGTTATAATTAAGGAAGCTCATCAGTTTCATCTTTTTACCCAAACGCACAAGGGAATTGTCTAAATATTCATGTCCCCCAAGCCCGGAGCCAGCCTCGATACTTCCCGTTATTTTGTTCCTGTATTTTGAATCGATTGTCAGATTTACTCCGATTTTATCTGAATCACGCACCCTTTTAAGAAGTCTGTCTTTATCGTAGTTATTTAATACCTGGATCCTGTCTATCAATTGAGCATTGAGGTTTCTTGACAAAAGCTTATAATTTTTTTCAGTCAGATCTTCGCCCTCCAAGAGTATTCTGTCTACTTCTTTTCCATTGAAACTGATGCGTCCATCGGAAGTAACCTGAAATCCCTGAATATTACGGAACAGATCTTCAACTTTTCTTGTTCCTGCATTCCTGAATGCCTCTGCTCTGAAATCAATGGTATCATTGCGAATAATGAATGCAGGAGGTTTAGCCGTAACAACAACTTCTTTTAATTCACGCTCCGAAGGGATCATGATGAAATCATTGTTTTCAGACCTCATATTCTCCGACCCAAGTGAGATGATCCGTGTTTGACGCATTACCGAAATATGCTCAGCGACCAAAGTATAAATACCTTCCCTGAGTCCGGGATCCTTGATCCTGAATATACCATCACCCTTTGTAATGGCAAATGCCATGATCCTGACCGCGGATGAATCCCTAATGGTTATAGTGACCCCCGCAAGAGGAACCTTGTCTGCGTTCATCACTTTGCCTGAAATGATCCGCTCTTGACCACAAACACTAAATGTGGTCGCAATCAAAAAAAACAGATAAATCAAGGATAAGATCAAAAATGAAAACTTCATCTCTCAGGTATAACTTCCCATGTGAAAAATTGTACATCAGTTCTTGTCAGACAACTGATGCAATCAGAATCCTCTTTCCCCTGGAAAGCTCCCCGCATGACTTTTTTGACATTCCTCCAGTATTTCTGATGTTCCGGATATCCTTGTAGTGATGCCGCAGGACTTGCAGGAATAGTATAAGCAGAAAGTGCAGGACTTAGTCTCTTCAAAAGAAAATAAATATCCTTTTTATTCTCATATGCCTCTACAATAAGACCAGGTAAACCGCCAAGCTTCCAGGGACCATAAGGCAACTCAATCGCAGGACAATACCATGCCGTATATCTCCTTCCCCTAAAAAAAGTCTCAGCCTTATGACACAGAAGGCTATCGATCATCTTGGTCTCTTCCGATAATTCCCATCGCATCGGGTGTATCGTATCACGATAATAAACGTCTTTACCCTGCAAATTCAGGTCACTGAAAATCATAACATCATCGTTAAAATCTTTCCGGACCCTGAACATAGTATCCTTTTCGATCCTTATTTCATTTTGATTTAACGGAGCCATGTTGCTACCTGGATTGGTTACCATGAAAAAATCCGAGGCGGTCGGTGATGCATACATGAAACCCCTATATTCCATGAATTTCTGATCTCTATCGAATTTCAGATTGAACATGACTTGATACTCGAAGACGGTCGCTGGTTCTGTAGATTGTTGTATTTCGTAAGAATCTTTCCACACAAATGATAGGAAAAAGAATATGATATGCATTCCCATGGTTACATTGTTTTATTATAAAAAGGGTGACACCTGACGGTTTACTTAAGATTCAATACGACCTCTTTCATGGCATTGATGGCCTCGGTGATACAGGCCAACGCTTCCCGGGTCGCTTCCTTACATGTGGGCTTCGTTACAGTACAGGTGACTTCCAACTGGAAAAAATAAACTGTTGCACTTGCCCGCTGTGTTATCTTACATTCTGAATCTGATCCTGTTTCAGCGGGCACTATCGGTGTGACAACTTGGACATCAGATCCGGCCGTTGTCAACAAATCCGGAACCATACTTTCTGCGGCAAACGAAAAAACCACCGCAACCATAAACATCAAAGACAACATCACTTTTTTCATACACTTCTTTTTTTCTGTTTATAAAATCATTGAACTCAGGTGTCACCCCTAAACAGGCTTACAGGCCCGATTTAAATAAAGATACCCCCCATGATAGGTGTATAAAAAGAACTGAATGCGTAAAAAGGAGAGAAAATAACGATCATAAAGTGGCTAAAAAACAATGGCTACGACCCTCTAATACAGAAAATCTTGTGTAACAACTGGGACATCCGAACAATGAAAGAAACTCATTAAAAACTACATTTGCCGGATATTAAGGCCTCCACGATTTTAGCATTTTCAGCATTTACCAAAAGCATATATGGGACAGAAGAAATTGAAAAGGTTCGCCGAAGTGGCCACATTCACGAACGTCCTCGAATACCCACAAGGCATGCCCGGGAAATGGGCTGAATATTTCGGTGACAATCATACGATAACATTGGAACTTGCCTGTGGAAAAGGAGAATATGCGGTCAATCTGGGCAAAATGCATCCAGAACGAAATTTCATTGGTGTTGACTTAAAAGGTAACAGAATCTGGGTTGGAGCTAAAAAAGCAATTCAAGAGAACCTACTTAATGTGGCGTTTATACGAACACAGATTGACAAGATCACTGATTATTTCACCGCTTCTGAAGTCAGTGAAATATGGATCACATTTCCAGACCCTCAACTACGTAGTTCAAAGGCAAAAAAAAGACTTACACACCCGGTATTTTTGAGACGATTTCAACAAATCATGAGTCCAAATGGTTATATAAACCTAAAAACAGATTCACCGGACCTGTATGACTTTACAAAAAAAGTAATTGAACTCTACGGATTATCCCTTATAGAAGATATCCCAGACCTGAATAAAATCGAAAATCTTCCGGATGACCTGAAAATAAAAACACATTATGAAAACCTTGATATATCGGGTAGTCAAAAAATACATTATCTGAGGTTCGCATTGAATATGCCTTTGCCTCTTGAAAAAGACACTATTTTACAGGAATGGGTGCGGTTAGAACCCATAAAAGCAATTCCAAAATATCCAAGCTGATCCTAACGGATGTCAAGTATGGACTTTTAGCCATTGAATTATGAAGAAAAAACTCATAGAAGGAGAACATTTCTATTACAACGAAATGGGATATATGGTACTAACAACCAAATATCACATGGACAATGGTGTCTGTTGTGGAAATGGTTGTGTGAACTGCCCCTTCAATTATGTAAAAGTGCCGGAGCCAAGAAAGTCTGAATTACTTGCGGGCCGCAATGCACAATATGAACAAGAGAAAATTTAAAAAATCCCAATTCGAATCTGAATCAAGTAGTTCAGAGCTGCCAAGTTCAAAAAAAAATTCATCGTTTTTCGAGGATGTTTATGCGGTCGTCAGACAAATACCTACTGGTCGTGTTACTTCTTATGGGGCTATAGCACAATATCTCGGAACACGCTTGTCAGCGAGGATGGTAGGTTGGGCCATGAATGCAAGTCATAGAGCATACCCACCAGTTCCTGCACAACGTGTCGTGAACAGAAATGGTATGCTCAGCGGTAAACATCATTTTGAGCATCCTCAACATATGGAGGAACTCTTAAAAGAAGAGGGAATTCTGGTGATAAAAGACACGATCGTCGATTTCAAAAAGATATTTTGGGATCCTTCTACGCAACTAGAAATATATTAGCATGAGGAGAGCTAAAACATTCAAGCGGAACTATAAATGGCATCTTATTGGAAAAACTGTCTAAGAATTGAGATTCACGAATGAATATCTTCATTGATAATAAGGACTGATCATAAGATAAACCAACACTCCGGTCACAGAAACATAGAACCAGATTGGCCACGTCAATTTCGCCAACTTTCGATGTGCCGGCCATTCCGCCACGAGTGCTCGATAAGATGTGAAAAGTATGAAGGGGAGGATTAGAGCTGCTAGAATGATATGTGTTATCAATATAAAAAAATAAATATATCTGATGAACCCTTCTCCACCAAATGGCGTATCACCACTCAGCAGATGATGGCAAATGTAAGAGACTAAAAAAAGAGACGATAAAATGATGGCCGTACCCATCAACCTCTTGTGCAGTAGATATTTTCCATTTTTTACACTAATAAGTCC
>JBIKIB010000158.1:0-7946 GCA_044361845.1 Chitinophagaceae bacterium
CGCATCGGGTATGTTTTCAAGTGGTAACCTTCTCCGCTGGTATTTCTGCCTTTCATGATATCGAAACGATAGCGGTGCAATGGACAAACCACATTTCCCAGCGCGTCGATCCATCCATTGGCCATGATCCCACCGGCATGTGGGCAGGAGTATGCAAAAGCCTGATACATCCCTTTATGTTTTGCCACACACAGCTTCTTGCCTCCGGCTTCGGCCACTGCGATGCCGTTATCCTGCCAGGGGAGCAGTTGTGGGTCTGCCGCCAGCAGGTGCCATGTGTAGGATTTTCCCGCCACGCTTTTTGTTGAAAATTAATGGAATTCCGTCTTGTAAGGATACCGGATCTTGTACATTTCGCGGACCTTTTCCAGAATGGTCTGCCGGAGGATATCTATATTTTTCCTTTCGGTAGCGGAGATGAATACGCAGTTTCCGTTGGTTTCGTTTTCCCAGCGGGCATGCAGATCTTTCAGCATTTGTTCTTTCACTTCAGGATCGAGCCACTCGTCGAAGGTATTGCGCTCGTACATGTCCATTTTGTTGAAGATGCAGATCACCGGTTTTTCATGGCATTGCATTGATGCGAGGGTTTCCTGAACCACATGCATCTGTTCTTCGTACTGTGGATGTGAAATGTCTATCACATGCAGCAGGACATCACTCTCTTTCACTTCGTCGAGTGTGCTTTTGAAGCTTTCCACCAGGTGGTGAGGAAGCTTTCGGATGAAGCCGACCGTATCGCTGATAAGGAAAGGCGTGTTTTCGTAGACGACCTTTCTGGTGGTCGTATCGAGGGTTGCGAAGAGTTTGTTCTCCGCGAGCACGTCGCTTTTGGTGATGAGGTTCATGAGGGTTGACTTGCCGACGTTGGTATATCCCACCAATGCAATGCGAATGAATTCTCCTCTTTCCTTTCTTTGCGTGAATGCCTGTCTGTCGATTTCTTTCAGTCGTCTCCGGAGAAGGGAAATTTTTTCCCTTACGATCCTTCTGTCAGTCTCTATCTCAGATTCACCCGGTCCGCGCGTACCAATGCCGCCCCCCAGCCTTTCCAGGTGTTTCCACATGCCGCGGAGTCGGGGGAGAATGTATTGGTATTGAGCCAGCTCCACTTGTGCACGGGCCTGTGCAGTCTTGGCACGGCGCGCAAAAATATCGAGGATGAGATCACTGCGGTCGATGGTTTTGATATCGAGTACTTTCTCCAGGTTGGAGATCTGTGCTCCTGTCAGTTCATCATCGAAAATGGCAACTTTGATGTCTTTACCCTGGATATACTGCCGGATCTCATCAACTTTTCCTTTGCCTATATAGGTCTTGCTGTCGGGATGACCCAGTTTCTGCGTGAATCTTTTGACCGGCACAGCTCCTGCCGTCTCCGCCAAAAAGGCCAGTTCGTCCATGTACTCAGTTACCAGCCTGTCGGGTT
The DNA here is from genome assembly GCA_044361845.1 of Chitinophagaceae bacterium. Taxonomy (GTDB): domain Bacteria; phylum Bacteroidota; class Bacteroidia; order Chitinophagales; family Chitinophagaceae; genus Pollutibacter. The sequence continues at coordinate 1,430 of JBIKIB010000158.1, forward strand.
GACCTTTGTGGATGACGCCGATCAGCACGGCTTTTTCCTCATCCTGGAAAATCTGTTTTTTATCTATCAAGCAAGGTGTTTTAAAGAGTAAAAGTAGAAAAAGAAAAGTCAAAAGCGTGCCAGCGGACAATCACTTTTGACTTATGATCTTCTACTTTTATTTGTTTAGAGTCCGCTAAGGCAAATTCCTGCCGTGAATGGCCTCACTTTAGGGCCTTGGCCTTCACGGAATAACTGGGTAAGGGAATAAGTGCCAAACAGGGAGAAGTTGCCGTATCCCACTCTTATAGTACCTACTACTCGTACGTTATTGAGGTATTTTTTATCTTTTTCTTTGGCCACATAGCCACCAAAACCGTTGGCATCACGGTCTACTTTTGCCTTGGTATGGGCATCTATTGGCAGACCGACTTTCGTACCGATGGCGAATTTGAAGCTTTTATTCATGTTCTCGGGATTGCTCGCATATCGAAGTTCGAGAGGTGCTTCGACGTATCCGCTCACCATTTTGTATTTCTTGTATTGGGTGATGGTGTCTTTGCGGAACAACGCCTGATTCCGGTTTTTCAGGTCTATCGTTGTGTTTTTAAAATAGATATTGTCTGTACCTACGCCCACGCCAATGCCCACGCTCAACCTGGCATTTGATTTGAATGGGAAGTCAAACAGGAAGTATGCATTGAAAGATCTCGAGAAACCCGTCGTCATGATGCTATCGGGTTTAGGAGCCCATCCCGAGTAACCGAATTGGAACATGAGGTGGTCGGAAGAACGTTTGCTTAAATCGACCTTTGCCCAGTCTTTTTTCGTTTCGCTGGGTTTATTCTCCAACTGAGCCATGACTGGAGTGATGGCGGAAAAGATCAGACAGGCGGTCAGGAATCGCTTCATACAGTAAATTAAAAGTCAAATCTATCCCGCCCCGGGTTAATGAAAGGTTAAGGTTACAAAAATGCTCACAGTGTCGACCGTGAGCAGGATCTGCACTAACCTTTCAGGACGTAGAATGTGGACCCACCAGGGCTTGAACCTGGGACCCTCTGATTATGAGTCAGATGCTCTAACCAACTGAGCTATAGGTCCATAGCAAGAGAAGAAATACTCCCAATCATGCTAACGGGTGCAAAAATAAAGAAAAAAGCATGGAACTGCGTAATTTACACCCGGTCAAATAGTGATCCTCTTTCTTTTTATATGGGATTGCAGAAATGATGGCCACAGACCGCCATGAAGAAACCGACAGCTGTCATATTCGATTTTGGTGGGGTACTGCTGAACCTCGACCTTAAAAAGACCCTCCACGCCTTTGAATCACTGGGGATCCCGCATTTCGAAGATCTTTTCAATCTTTACAAGGCGACCTCACTTTTTGATGACCTGGAGATCGGGAAGGTGACGCCGGCACAATTCATGGATAGCTTACGAAGGGAGACGGAACTTGAATTGTCGGATCACCAGATCACAGAGGCCTGGAATGCTTTGCTGATGGATTATCGGATCGAAAGCCTGCATTTTGTTGCCCGACTTAAAACCCTTATCCCTGCTTATTTGTACAGCAATACCAACATCATCCATTATACCTGTTTCCAGGAACGGATCAGGGAGATGACACCCTTTTCGCACCTGAATGAACTTTTCCACAGGGCTTATTATTCTCATGAAATAGGTATGCGAAAACCCCACGCGGATGGATACCTGCATATCATACAGGAGAACGGACTGGATGCATCCGCAACTTTATTTGTGGATGATAACGCCGACAATATCGAGGGCGCTAAATCAGTGGGGCTTTTGACGCATCACCTGCAGCCGGAAGAGCGTGTGGAGCAGGTATTATCCTGGCTTGTCGACCAAGGGACGGCTCGTTAGGGTTCATTTGATTTCTTCCACTTCCAGATAATCTCCATCGTCGGCCTTTCGTGCTTTCGGTGCGGAAGGGGGTTTACCCTGCATGAAATCATTCTTCACCTGTTCCTGTTCCACATGTTGTTTCATGTCCTGAAACTGTCGCCGGACCTGCCGGGTGGTTTTGAATACCGGAATGATGATGTCGAAAACCAGCTTGATCAGCAGGTAGAGGGAAATGGTCGTTAAGATGAATCTCCACATGATGCTGTAAAATTAAACCATCTCCATAAAAAACTCATTCAATGCGATATATTTTGATTTTCATGAATCCTCTTTGGAGGGATCCTCTTTGGATTTTCGACGTACACGTCGGATGACATTCCCTGCACCATCCGCCAATTTTGAGAGTAGGCTGATCAGTCCGTCCTGCAGTTTTTCGCTTTCCAGCAGGCGCAAAGCGACCTCTCCGGCTAGTCCTGCGGGTTGCACGGCCCTTGCCGAACCCATGATGGTGCGCATCGCCATGGTTCGGTAGTTTTCTTTAAGAAAGTCCATATTTTTATCGAAGGCCCTTTCGATCTCCAGGGCACGCAGCTTTTTCCGGTAGATCTCCTTTTCAAGCCGATCGACGTTGCTGATTCGTTTTCTTGCCATGTTGTTTATTTTGTGTCAGGTTCTTCTTCTTCGTTTTCGGGGATGGATTCATTTATGAACAGGCGGATCATTGGATTTTGAAAGAGGGGCCGCCGGAAGATGATCGTCAGGATCAGCAAGAACGTAAACAATCCTGCTGCGGAGACAAAACCTACCACATTGCTCCCTGTGAGATCCGCTATCCACCAGGCAAAGGCGATGCCCAGAAAAAACAGGATAAAAAGGGATAGGAGAATCACGATCAATCCGACCATGACGAGGCTGAATGACCTGGAGAGCATCCGTATCCCCTGCAATCTGATCAAGTCCATCCTGATCTCAATGTATTCTTTCAGCAGGTCTTTGTTCTCCCGGTAGAAAGTTGAGAATTTATCTTTATCGTACATATTCATCAATTCAACACAATTTAGACCGATACCGTCTTATAGAATATGACCACCGTCAGGAATAAATTTTTTTGTAATCTTCATTTTCTTTAGGTTTGCAACGGAAAAAGAATGAAAGGAAGGGAACGGGGTCGTTCCCTTATTTTTTTACCGGATATGAACAAGGAAGATCAGATACAGGCGCTTACGGCATTATTGGAGAATCTTCTCCTGGAGGATCCTGAATATTTCATAGTTGATATCAGTATTCGTCCGGTGCACAATATAAAGGTATTTTTGGACGCTGATAAGGGTGTTGTGATTGAGAAATGTGTGGCGTACAACAGAAAATTGTACCACGCCATTGTGGAGAGCGGCCTTTTTCCGGATGGAGAATTCTCGCTGGAAGTGTCTTCTCCCGGACTTGACGAGCCGTTGAAAATGCATCGACAGTACGTTAAAAATTTGGGTCGCATGGTGGAAGTGACACCGCTTGAAGGCCCTGTCTTAACAGGAACCATGACCGCTGTGTTGGAAGACAGCATCACATTGACAGTTGAAAAAGGCAAAGGCAAGAAAAAGGAGACGACGGAACACGTCATACTTTTTCAAAACATAAAATCTACTAAAATCCAGATTGTAATCTAACATCCCATATCCGGGAGCCTTCATGCAAGGCAGGAGAAAGGAGCTAAAGCTAGAGTTATGGCAAGTATAAACCTTATCGAGTCATTCCAGGATTTTAAAGAAGCGGAGAACATCGACAGGCCGACAATGATGAAGGTGCTGGAAGATGTGTTCAAGACACTTCTCCGGAAGAAATACGGGTCCGACGAGAATTTCGACGTCATCGTGAATACGGAGAAAGGTGACCTGGAGATCATGCGGCATAGGACGATCGTGGATGACGGGAATGTCGAGGATCCATTGGCTGAGATCGAATACAGCGAGGCCATCAAGCAGGATTCGACCTACGAGGTTGGGGAGGATTGTTACGAACCGGTTGATATATTGGATTTTGGTCGTAGGGCAATCCTGGCTGCAAAACAAACGCTTGCAAGTCGTATTGGAGACCTGAAGAAGAACAGCCTGGTCAAAAAATATGGGGATCGGGTAGGTGAGATCATCAGTGCTGAAGTATACCAGGTTTGGAAGAAAGAAGTTCTTTTGCTCGACGAGGACGGCAATGAGATCATCCTGCCGAAGAGTGAGCAGATCCCGTCTGACTATTTCAAAAAAGGCGAGAGCATCCGTGCGGTGGTGAAGAAGGTTGAAATGAAGAATAACAACCCCGTGATCGTGCTATCTCGCACGCATCCGTCGTTCCTTGCCAAACTCCTGGAGATAGAAGTCCCGGAGATTTTCGACGGACTTATTGTCATCCGTAAGATCGTTCGTGAGCCGGGTGAGCGTGCAAAGGTTGCCGTAGAGAGTTATGATGACCGGATCGACCCGGTGGGCGCCTGTGTTGGTATGAAGGGCAGCCGTATTCATGGGATCGTACGGGAGTTGAAGAATGAGAATATCGATGTCATCAATTGGACCACCAACGTTCAGCTGCTGATCCAGCGGTCGCTCACGCCTGCGAAGATCAGTCGGATGAACCTTGACAATGAAAATATGACGGCAGAGGTGTTTGTGTCACCGGAGCAGGTTTCACTGGCGATCGGCAAAAGAGGTGTGAATATCAAACTTGCCGAGGATCTCACAGGGTACGATATTGATGTGTACCGAGACAATGAGGGAGAGGATCTGAGTGAATTCGACATCGACCTCGATGAGTTCAGTGATGAGATCGAGCCATGGATCATCGAAGAGTTGAAGCGTGTTGGTTGTGATACTGGTCGAAGTGTGCTCGCACTCAGTGCGGATGAGTTGGAGCGGAGGACGGACCTGGAGAAGGAGACGATCGTTGAGTTGAGGAAGGTGCTGGAGGAAGAGTTCAGCAAAGGTTGATCCCTAACTGGTCATTGGACATTGGTCGTTGCGCAGCAAAGGCCAATCATGAGATACATAGGTTTGCGAAACTAAAACACAGCTAGTTGCTGTAGGAGGCTAAATGTCAGAATTAAACACACCACGCTTGATGGCTGCGGCCAAGGAGTTCAACATCGGTAAAGAAACGTTGGTGGATTTCCTTGCGAGCAAGGGTTTCAGCCGGGACGACCTCAAGCCGTCGTCGAAGCTGACGGAGGACATGTATCGTTCTCTTCAGCAGGAATTCTCATCCGACAAGGCAGCTAAGGCGAAGATGGATGCGATCGAGATTCCTAAGGGAACACCCCTTGATGCCAAGAAGAAGAAGGACGAGGAAGAGATTTCTTTCCGTAAGGATGCCAAGAAGAAGCCGGTTGTGGCGGAAGTCACAGATACGCCAGTTCTTCCGGAAGCTCTTCCGGTAGTTGAACTGCCTGCTATCCCTGAAATCCTTGAAATCCCTGAACTGCCCGAGGTCGAGCCAGTCCCTGCGGAGCCTGAAGTTCTTGAAGTGAAGGAGGAGCCTGTTCCGGAACCTATCTTCGAAGAGCCGAAGGTTGAAGATAATCTCAAGATTGAAGCTCCGGAATTGGAAGGTCCCAAGATCATTGCTAAGATTGACCTTGATGCGATCGATTCTTCTACCCGACCGAAAAAATCAGCCACCAAGAAACTCAAAGTGGAACCGGCAGCTCCTGTGCCTGTGGAAGCGAAAGTTCCTGCACCAGTAGAGGAAAAGGTTGTTGAAGTCCCTGTCGAGTTGCCGGCCGAGGTGGCTGAAAAGCTTACTCCGCCAGAACCTGTAGTCCCCGAGCGGGAAACAATGAAGATAGAGGCTCCGGAATTGGAAGGTCCAAAAATCATCGGAAGGATCGAACTGCCGGTTGATTCAGACGTACGTTCCAAGAGTTCGGATGAGAAACGCCGGAGGAAGCGTATTCCGATAGAGAAGAAAGACGCCCCTCGACCGGCCCTGCAAAAGCCGGGTATCACGGCTAAACCCGCACAGCCACCCCGGCAGGGTCAGGGTGGAGGTGGAAGGTTTACACCCACCAGAAAAGGGGATCCGCGTGAAGTAAAAGAAATCGACGAGAAAGAAATTCAGAATAAGATCCGTGAGACCCAGGCCAAGCTGGCAGGGGGAAGCGGAAGGGGCAAGAGCCTCAAAGCCAAATATCGCAGGGCCAAGCGCGACGAAATGTCCGATGGCATGGGAGATGGCATGGAAGACAACAAACTCCAACTGACAGAATTCATCAGCGTGAGTGAGCTGGCAAACCTTATGGATGTCAGTTTTGCGGATGTCATCAGCAAGTGTATGGGTCTGGGCATCATGGTTTCGATCAACCAGCGACTGGATGCGGAAGTCATTGAACTCGTGGCCGGAGAGTTCGGGTATGAGGTCGAGTTCATCGACATGGAGAAGCAGATGGAGATGGAGGATCAGGACGAAGAAGATGATACCGAAAATCAGAAACCCCGCTCCCCGATCGTCACCATCATGGGTCACGTCGATCACGGAAAGACGTCACTCCTTGACTACATCCGCAGTGCGAATGTGGTTGCAGGTGAGGCCGGCGGTATCACACAACACATAGGCGCCTATCAGGTTGACCTTGCCAGTGGCAAGTCGATCACCTTCCTAGACACACCCGGTCACGAGGCCTTCACAG
>JBIKIB010000159.1:0-7840 GCA_044361845.1 Chitinophagaceae bacterium
ATACATGGAAAAAAAATCATTTAATGATCCACTCACTTACTCACTTTCACATTGCTGAGTTTGTTGGGGTCTATGCGTATCTGAATAGTGAGGTTGTAGATGATCGCAAAAGGTACACTGATCCATGGCCGGTCAAAGTCGAACAATTAAATTCCGGTTATCAGGGATCTTACTTACCTGAATTAAGCACTTTTTTTGGATTCAAGAAATGTGACACTGATTCTCAAAACAAGTATAAATTTTTTATTAAATATTTTCAATTTCATTCTATGTTAGCATTTAATGATCGGTTAAATACATGATTATTGATATTTGCTTCTGAGATATTAATCATATTTCGATACTACATTTAAAGGAATTGTATAAAAATCACAGCCATGATCGTGCAACGTATCCTTGAACGCATAAAACTTGAATTATTACTCCTAGGCAAGAAAAAAGATAGAAAGGAATACTTGAAATTAGTGCACTCTGATTTCTATGACGCTGATATTTCTGAACGATATGAAATACTCAACCGTTACGGACAAATACATCACTTCAAGAAAAATAATGTATGGCTGATCACAGGATTTGATATTGCGGAAAAAATTTTGAATGATCACTATGTATTTTCCTCCAATGATGGGGTAGATCCATATATGCAGTGGGACAAACATCAGGTGCTCCTTTGTGCAACCCCTGAGCGACATGAGCTGATTCATTCGCTTGTTCGGGATTGTTTTTTGATCCAAAAGGAAGATGCTTTTCAGCAACAGTTTCTCGATCATCTTCATGAATTGACATCACAGTTACCAAAAGACACTACTGTCGATTTCAAGATGGAGGTCATAAATCCGTTAGTCGCTTATGCTATTTGCTATTTGGCCGGTTTCGGTGCAAATGACAGCAAGCAGATCATCGAAAAATTCAAAGAATATGATCTTTGGCAATTTAATCCCTGGTTCCTGGACCATGTCCGTTCGTTGGATCTATTTTCATATGCAGTATCATCAGAGAATAAACTCATCCGAGTACTGCAAGGGGCTGTTCGTAACAGGCACTTGACTGAAGAGGAAGCATTTGAACTACTGTCGTTTGTTTTCCTCGCTGGTACAGAAACCGTCAGTTCAACCATGCAGCGCATTTTTGAGAAAATATTGACTGATAAAAACATACGTTTCCAGCTTAAGGAGGATCAATCTCTTCGCGCTAAATTCATTGAAGAAATAATCCGTCTACACCCTGTTCCGCGGATTCCCCGTCGTTCATCGGCCGATGTGGAATTGGAGGGAGTCGTTATCCCTAAAGGTGCCATGGTGGTTATAGAGCTGGGTGCCGTCAATAGGGATCCGGTAAAGTTTAACAGTCCAGAGGAATTTTCATTTCATACAACTCGTTCCCGTAACCTCAGTTTCGGAGCCGGCATACACAAATGTATAGGCATGGGTATTGCAAGGGCTGAATCAAGGATATTCCTTGATTTTTTCCTGGATAATGAAACCAATATTATGATTGAACAGGTGAAATGGATGCGTTTAAGGGAATTCAGCCCTGTGAACACTGAATTCATGCTTGTAAAAAAAGTTGTACCGGATACCACTGCGGAATCTGCGCCCCGATGCCCTTTCTGATATGCGATGGATCGGTCCGTTTAATCAGAGATGGTCAAGTGTTTCTTTTTCCAAATTTTGCAATGCCTCCAGGCAAAGTGATGTAACAATAGTATCTGACCCCCATCCTGTTATTTTTTTGGGTCCGCCATAGTAATATATACTGCATGGCCATGAGCCATTCGTATCTTGTAGTGCAAGAAGAAATCTTCCCATCGCTTCCTTTTCCTTACCTGAATAACCAACGTTGAACAATGTAGTGAGCCCAAGTGCAGTATCCATGGCATTATTCATTATACCCCCATCATCCGATAGCCTGTCCAGTACTTTTTGTGTAAGTAGATTTCTGATATCCATGAATTCATCTTCGAATTCCTTTATACACCTCGAAAATGCATAATAAATGGTCATCGATTTTCGATACCACTTATCACAATTATCTTCACCATCAGATCTTAAAATATTCTTGATCATCGCGACAACATTGCGTGTTTCCTCACGGATGCCGACATATGAAAGAACATTGGCATTCACCACAGCATCCACATCACCACGGTCTGATTCGGTCCATTTCCAAAAAAAATGTGTGCGAATGGGCTTCTTCAGTTCATTTACACAGGACTTGAAAAACGATAAGGACCATGTCATATCCCTTCGAAAGCAAACCCAGGTATAAAAATTCTTCATCCTGTTCATATTTTCAAGGATGAGCTCCTGATTTTTCAATGAACGAATCCCTCGTTTTACCAAAAAAGATGACGCCATTGCCGTATCATCAAGGTCATAAGGTATAACACTTGCAAACTCATGGCCTTTGCCAAAATGAGTCCATAGATCATTTCCCCCCTTATTCAAGAGCAGGTATTCTTCTATATTTTTAAGAATATTTTCAACGCCTTGGTAGCCTTTCAATTCGAGTAGTGCATGACCGATGATCATACTTGGGAATAAGGAATATTCATCTGTTGATTGCTGCTGAAAGTATTCATATTCCTCAACCTGCGTAACCCTAGTGTTATCATTAGATAACGACTGAAAGAAAATAGATGTGAACCCTCCGTCATCTGATTGCTGAAAAGTCAAAAATTCAATTCCTTTTTTTATGGCAATATTGATTTCCATACGACAGAATATTTTTTGAATTTTTTAGTCAAATTACTTTTCCATGAAATAATGACAAATTTCATCAATCGAACTCTTGGCACTTGAATAATTTTTTAAAAAATAATTTTACTTGCTTGAGGATCCTGCAAACGAGCATCAATTTTTACAAACACTTCCATCTAATGGAGGCGATGTATTTCAGTCTTTTAGGTTTTCAATTTACATCAATGATCTCATGACGATTCAGTTTCATTTCGGTCTGTCATATATATTTGATCACATTTCTTTATATTCCAGATTATTTATCTTTTTTTGTCGTAGTAATTGACAACACTTTCCTTTTCCAATGGATTTAAAATTTTCCATCGAAAATACATGTCGGGCACAACACATTTACTTCGAATAGTCAGTTATTTCCGGAAACATGATAAGGTTATTTTTCGAAAAGAGTCATGGTCTTTCCTTTGGGTTTATTTGAAGCCGTGTTTTCCACATCTTCTGCCTGTCATGCTGGGATTGGTCATGGTTTCATATGCTGCATTCCTAAATCTTTGGTTGATCAACCTGCTTTTTGTCAGGTTCATTCCTGCAAAAGATATTGTGGGGGCTATTTGGCTTGGCGCAGCATTCCTGCTTTTCAGTTTGACCGCAAGCGCGTCGGGCATTTGGTTGAAGATCAAATTGACTGATATCATTAGTGCTGTGATCATGGACATACGGAAAGCTCAAATGTCCGCTATCCTTCATGATCAGGGAGTAGGAGGAAAAAATCTTGATTTCCGAACCCTGCACTCCGTGCTGGTAAAGGAGACCGATCGGCTGCAATCCTCCATCCTCATCATGATCGACCAAACTTTCCCTGCCATAGCCGTGATCCTGGCACTGCTAGGAATCCTGGCGGTCATAAACACAGGGATGCTTGCCGTTTTTCTGGCATTACTTCCGATCATATTCCTGTTATTGAGAAAAAGTGGTGGTGTGCTTTTTGACCGTATCACGACGTATAATAAAGCAGACCTTCGTTATCATACCCATCTTTCCTTCGTACTTCAGTATCTCGATCATATCAGAATTCGTGCAACCGAACTTTTAGAAAAAGAACAACATGCAAGCGTGCTTGATAATGCCCGTAAAAAATTCAATGACAGAGGATATGCATTTGCCTTGAATCAATATGTACACAACATCATTCATCTGGTGATCTTCATTCTCTTGATGATCTGGGGATCGATATCTGTCATGAACGGAACCTTGACTTTAGGGGATCTGCTCATCCTGTATTTTACCGGTAGTATGATCTTCAGCAATCTCAATATCCTCGTTGCCGGCTTCACGCATTTTTTGACAATTGCTGAATCCTTGCAACTATTGAATCTGAACCTACTTCCAATTAATGTACAAGGCTTTATAGGTCGCGATAAGCCGAACCTTACCGGCGAAATTATTTTCAATCATGTCAACTTCAGTTTTGCCGGAAAAAAAGTACTTGAAGATATATCTCTGTCCATTGAGCCAGGGACCTGTGTGTCACTGGCCGGAAGCAATGGAGCGGGAAAAACAACAATGATCAACCTGCTGCTTGGATTTCTTCAACCATCAAGTGGTACGATTCTCGTCGATGGAAAAGCTCTTCACGAAATAGATATGAGATACTATCGTTCTTCCATTGGATTTGTGCCTCAGAAACCTAGACTCATACCCGGTACAATCATGAAGAATTTGACCTACGGTCGTGAAGGCTATTCTGATTCAGACCTGCATGCGGCACTTAGACTGGCGATGCTGACGGATCTGGTCAACGGTCTGCAAAAGGGATTAGAAACACCCGTTGGCGAGGATGGTATATTTTTATCGGGTGGTGAACGGCAAAGGATTGCCATTGCGGGTGCCTTGCTTGGAAAGCCAAGACTTCTGATTCTCGATGAGCCTACGAATCACCTCGATGCAGCATCTATTCTTGAACTGATCCGCAATCTATCGGACTTGCCGAACCGTCCTACAATACTCTTGGTCAGTCATAAAGAGGAGGTCCTTACCCTTGCCGATCGCGTATTTGTGCTTGAAGATGGATCTTTAACTGAACAAAAAATCATTTCTTGATGTACTGGTAGTGGATGCCTAAGATGAATAATCCCCCGCAATAAGAATATCTTCATAAGGGCACGTAAGATTTTTGTAAATGCCCAAGAATAAATGAATATAAAGTAGTGAAAGTCAGTGTGATCATACCATCCAGACCGGATGATCCCCATCTGCGCAATTGCCTTTCCGTGCTGTTTTCAGCGATTACTGCCGAAATGGAAGTGATCGTTGTTGCAGACGGCTGGCAACCTAAAGGGATTGGAATGGGTATAAAGAAACAAAAATTTCGAATTATTCCCGTCGAAAAACAAGGCCCAGCAGGCTGCAGGCATCACGGTGCACTCCATGCCCGTCATGAATGGCTCTGTTTCCTTGACTCAGACGTCCTGGTACATGAGAATACATTCGTGGATGCCTTTTCATTGCTTGAGGAAAACGGAGATGATGGGCTTGTTGGTTCTTATGACGATACCCCCACAGACCCAGCATTGGTGTCGAGGTTCCGAAATTTGCTGCATCATTACCATCATCAGCAGAACGCCGGGATGAGCGGTGTATTCTGGGGAGCTTTTACCATTGTTCGGAAGTCTGCTTATGTCGAAGTCGGTGGGTTTGATCCTTCATTTGATGCCGCCAGCGTAGAAGATATTGACCTTGGGTACAGGCTCTCAGATAAAGGTTTTACCGTGGTGCTCAGACCACAAGTACAGGTAACTCATCTCAAGAAATGGACACTCAGCAATATGATCCATACAGATATTTTTCTGCGGGCTAAACCATGGACCTTATTGCTCAACAAATACAGCCGTTGGGGGATAGGACGATTGAACACTACCCGAAAGGAAAAACTATCAGCAGCTTTATCAGTATCAGGTGCACTATTAGGTTTTTTATCCATCACCGGCATCCTGGGATGGTATCCCTTCTTTTTAACTTTACTTCTCTTCCTGATGCTACAACAAGACTTCTACAGGTTTGCATTCGGTCATTTCCGAAAAACCGACATGCCGTTCATTATATGCCTCCATCATCTCTATTATTTTTCTGCCATTACGGGCTGGTTTCTGGCAAAGGTTGAACTCCTTTTTAAAAACATATCGATGATGCGATTTAACATGCGTTCTGCGATAAAGTCATTATCAGCCACTCGTTCATCGAAATGAGGAGTAGCTATGCAAAAAAATAAAGCCTTTTGATCATTTCATGAATTCATTTCCCCTAAGATAGCAAGCTGATATCGGCATGACCATGATCTACATATCAATCCTTTAAGCTTTTTCTTAGCACTTCAGTAAGTACTGATGTGTTGATTTTAACCATCTGCTTTTTGGACTTCTTTCATGAGCGAAACTGCTTCAACAAAACCGGGAAATGTATTTCAATCAACAGGGTAAAGTGGATGTATCCGGAGATCGGGATGTTTTAATTAAAGCAATATTTTTCAATGAAAGGATCATAGGCAAGTATCCCTGAGTTTCTTCATATATGCCAATCCTTTTTCGCGTGCGAACATGACATTTCTATCAGGTATCCCTTCTGCATCCGTGTGGCTTTCGATCGCAAGTTCCACACTGTCTTCCCTCAGCAGGTGGAGCATAGGATATACGGAGCGATTCGTGAAATTGGCCGGATCATCGGGCGGGGCATCCGCGAACTGGTATTCGGGATGGAAGCTCGCGATCTGATACACGCCTTCGTATTCCTGTTCTTCGAGCAACTGCTCCGCCAATTCTGTGAGGATCAGGAAATCATCGAATGTGTTAAAGGCCATGGGGAAAATCAGGAGTGTGGTCTCGATGCTCTCATCTTCGTCAAGTCTCTGGCATTCAAGCATCAAAGCCTCCAGGCAGGACGTCAGGTCGGTTGAAAATTCTACCGCATGATGAACACTGCCTTTCTTCATCTCCTTTGCCGCGAATGGACAAAAATTACAGCCAATGACCACTTCCGTGATCCATTTATTGGTCCGGCTGATGACCTCTTCCGATTTTATCATTTAGCGATGTACAATGGTTAATGACCTTGAAAGTATCACATCTTATTCAAACCTGACATTCTTTGGGGAAAGGTGCGTGCTTTACAGATTGGATTCTCTTGATCCTGTTTCTCAATCCCGAATGGATTTGCCTGATGTGTAGCTGACCGTTGAACCCTTCGGTTCAGGGTCGTGTCATGCGACAACCATCCCTATTGGTGTAGAAAAAAAATGGAACAAGGTATTGAAGCCTTGTTCCATTTTTAATAAGTATAAATATGACTTGACGATCAAGCGTATTTTGTCACACCCGGAACCGCTGCCTTGTAGAATCCATCGGCATTGGGGAGTACGGGAGGTGCTGCTGCAAAGTCATAGGAGGCCGGCTGCAGGTTGATCCCGGAGTTCAGTGTTTTCTCAAAGTTCAGTACTTGTCCGGAATAGGTGGCCATACGCCCGAGGATGGAAGTCATTGTACTCATCGCTCCGTTATAGGTATCATCGAACTTATATTCACCCTTCGCGATCGCAGCGAACAGTTCATCATGCTCTGTCTGGTAGGGGTTGTTCTCTGATTTCTTATCGAACTGGTAAAGGGGTTTTCCTTTATGGTCAAGTATCGACGCTTTTCCGCAGAGGATCTTTCCTTTTGTACCGACCATGAGTTCATCCACTTTCGACATGGTATTTTTAATGTGTCGGCACTGGCTGTTGAGGATCGATCCATCGGCGTATTCGAATTCCACATAGTGATGGTCGAAGATCTCTCCGTTTTCCTTACCCTTACGTACTTCACGACCGCCCATTCCCTGTGCTTTGACAGGGTAGCCCCCTTTGAACCAGTTGATCACATCGATGTTGTGGATATGCTGCTCCGTGATATGATCACCGCAGAGCCAAACAAAATAGTACCAGTTACGCATTTGGTATTCCATTTCCGTTTGCGCCGGTTTGCGGGCATTCACCCATACCCCGTCGTTGTTCCACCAGGCTTGTGCGGAGGTGATGTCACCGATCAGGTCTTTCCGTTTGTAGAGCTCACGGTATGAGTTTTGGTAATGGCGTTGCAGTCCAACCACCACGTTCA
>JBIKIB010000178.1:0-7387 GCA_044361845.1 Chitinophagaceae bacterium
AGGTGGTTGGTGGTGAAGTGGTCACCGGCCATGGCGGTCGGTTGGAGATCATCCCCCTCGTTGAAGGGTATTCCACTACCGACCTCATCCGCCGGATTCGAGCCCTCTGACCGAAAAAACTTAATATACGGGAGTCAGGGCCTGTATTAATTTTGCAGGACAAACATCCACGAACAGATGGTGCCTGACAAAAAAATCCCCAAGACCTACAAAAACCCTCCCCATACCATCGCGAGGGACCTCAGCTGGCTGTCCTTCAACGCACGCGTGCTGCAGGAAGCGAATGATCAGGGCGTTTCGCTGAAGGACCGCATCAGATTCCTCGGTATCTTCTCCAACAACCTCGATGAATTCTTCAGGGTGCGCGTGGCAGCCTTGAAGCGTATGATCCATTACGGCCAGAAAGCCCGTATGCACCTGGAAGCATCCCCGCAAAAAATCCTGGACACCATTCAGGAAACAGTCCTGGATCAGCAACAGCAATTCGACCATATCTGGGAGAACATCAAGCTGGAACTTGAAAAGCAGCGGATTCATCTTGTCACGGAAAATGACCTGAGCCCGGCGCAAAAGGATTTCGTACAGGCCTATTTTGAGGATGAGGTACGACCGAACGTCATCCCCCTTATGATAGAGGATATCCAGCAATTCCCCTATCTGCGGGAGAAATCGATCTATCTCGCAGTGGTCATGTCACGCAGCAAAGGTAAACCTGCCCGGAACTTTGCACTGATAGAAGTCCCTACCAAGGTACTTACCCGTTTCGTACTCCTACCCTCCGGGAAAGCCGGTGGTCACCATATCATCCTCCTCGAGGATGTCATCCGCTTCTGCCTGCCGAGGATATTCTCCTACTTTGGCTATGACCGCTTCAGTGCGCATGTCATCAAAGTGACAAAAGATGCGGAGTTCGACATCGACTATGACGAAACGTCTTCCTACGCCGACAAGATCGCCAAGGCCGTGAAGAGCCGCCGCAAGGGTAAGCCTGTACGGTTCATCTACGACCGTGAGATCGATCCCGTCCTGCTGAAATACCTTATCCGCCGGATGAATCTCAGCAGGAAGGATCATCTGATACCGGGAGGACGGATCCATAATTTCCGGCAGTTCATGGATTTCCCATCGACCGTCTTCGGAAGGGTGCCTGACAGGCGGAAACCTTTGCATCATCCTGACCTGTCCGATACGGCGAGGGTGGCAGATGTGGTGTTGAAAAAAGACATCATGCTGCATCTCCCCTACCATTCGTTCAATCCCATCATCGACCTGTTGCGGGAAGCGGCGATGGATCCGGGGGTGACGGCGATCATGATCACCGCTTACCGGCTGGCATCGAACTCTAAAGTGATCAATGCCATCATCAATGCTGCACGAAACGGAAAACAGGTGACGGTGGTGCTGGAGCTGAGGGCCCGGTTCGACGAAGAGCACAATCTAGAATGGAAAAGGATCCTGGAAGAAGAAGGCGTGAAGGTCCTCGTCGGCGTACAGGACTTGAAAGTACACGCAAAGGTCTGCCTCATCCGAAAGAAAGCTGGTAAGAAATTCTTGCAGTACGGCTTCATCGGCACAGGCAACCTGAATGAAAAAACCGCCGGGATCTACGGAGATCACTTTCTCCTCACGTCCAATCGTGCCGTGATGGCCGACCTGAACCGTATCTTCCGGTATCTTGAAAAACCATCCACGAAGATCCGGGAACTGAAGATGTGCCGGACATTGCTGACAAGTCCTTTGCAGATGCGCAAAGGGATCACCCGTATGATCGATGATGAAATAAGCCACGCCATGGCAGGCAGAAAAGCCGCCATCACGATAAAACTCAATGCCATCTCCGATGCACAACTCATCGACAGCCTGCACAAAGCCGCGATGGCGGGTGTCAGGATCCGCATGATCATTCGGGGCATTTGCTGCATGCTGACGGAGCACAACAAATACCCCATACCCATCGATGCCGTGAGTATCGTCGACCAGTACCTGGAGCATGCCAGGGTGATGGCTTTCCACAACAATGGGGATGAAAAAGTATGGATCTCCTCTTCTGACTGGATGGTCAGAAATCTCGACCACCGCGTGGAAGCTGCCATTCAGATCACAGACCCGTTGATCGCGGGTGAGTTGATGGATATCCTGGAGATCCAGTTGCGGGATAATGTAAAAGCGAGAAAGCACGACAACCTGCTGAAGAATGAATATATGCATCGGGCGGGCAAGAAGATCCGTTCGCAGTCGGAGACCTATCTCTACCTGCAACGCAAAACACAGGCAATCCGGAAACCGGGCGACAGCTGATGCCAACGGTACCGTGGTACGGTCAGAAATGCTTCCGTTCCGGCATCATCAGTGTCCGGATACTTTTTGTGACGGGGCAGCACGCTGATAATCAGTAATATTGTCCTTCAATCTAAGAATTTGAAACTTGCGGCGATAGATATAGGGAGCAATGCAGCCAGACTGCTGATCAGCGAAGTGGTCATCAAAGACACGGGCCTTGCGGAATTCAACAAGCTGAACATCGTCAGGATCCCGCTGCGGTTGGGCTTCGATGTGTTCGAGACAGGCGAGATCTCGCCGGAGAAAACCGATATGCTCATCCAAACGATCAAGGCGTACAAGCACCTGCTGAACGTGTACCAGGTCCATCACCTGAAAGCCTGTGCCACTTCGGCCATGCGGGATGCGAGCAATGCCGGGGAGATCCTACGAAAGGTGCATGCGGAGACAGGCATCGCGATCGAAGTGATCAGCGGCGACCTGGAAGCCAGCCTGATCTATGAAAACCATATCGCCGAGAATATGGACAAGAGCGAGTCTTACCTGTATGTGGATGTAGGTGGCGGAAGTACCGAACTGACATTCTTCAGCGACGGGAAGCTGGTCTTCAAACGATCGTTCAACATCGGCACGATCCGCTTGTTAAAAGATATGGTCGACGACAAGTTGTGGGAGGGAATGAAAGAATTCATCCGTGAAAAGACGAGGGGCCACCGACATGTCACCGCGATCGGGTCGGGCGGTAACATCAACAAGATCTTCTCGATGTCGAAGCGCAAGGAAGGAAAACCACTCACGCTTCAGATGCTGCGGGACTACCACAAGGAACTCGGGAGCATCGGGCTGGAAGAACGGATGAGCCTTTATAAACTCCGTGAGGACCGTGCGGATGTGATCCTTCCCGCGCTACTGATATACATCAACGTGATGCGCTGGGCCGACTGCGAAGAAATTTTCGTTCCGAAGATCGGACTTGCCGACGGGCTCATACAGCATCTGTATGTTGAGTTGACAAGGGACTGAGGCCGTACCGGATGGAAAGCCTGCAGCGGTTTTGCGACAATAAAGCTGTCAGAAAAAATAAATATGAGTATCAATAAAGAGATCAGGCGTGTGACCACCAACACCCTGCAAAAGATGAAAGAGAACGGTGAGCGGATCTCCATGCTCACGGCGTACGACTTTTCCTTCGGCAGGCTCATAGATGATTCGGGCATCGATATCATCCTGGTGGGCGACTCGGCGAGCAATGTCATGGCCGGTCACGAGACGACCCTGCCCATCACCCTCGACCAGATGATCTATCACGCGCAAAGTGTGGTTCGCGGCATCAGCCGCTGCCTGGTGGTGGTCGACCTGCCTTTCGGATCCTACCAGGGCAATTCCAAGGAGGCCCTTGCATCGGCCATCCGTATCATGAAGGAAACGGGCGCACATGCGATCAAGATGGAGGGCGGCGAGGAGATCACCGAGGGGATCAGGAGGATCATCTCGGCGGGCGTTCCGGTCATGGGACATCTCGGCCTCACCCCACAGAGTATTTATAAATTCGGGACCTACCAGGTGCGGGCCAGGGAGGAGGCGGAAGCCGAAAAACTCCGGCAGGATGCCCTGCTCTTGCAGGAGGCCGGCTGTTTTGCCATCGTACTGGAGAAGATCCCGGCAACACTTGCCCGTGAGGTGACCAGCAGCCTGACCATACCAACCATCGGCATCGGCGCCGGAGGAGGATGCGACGGGCAGGTGCTGGTGATGCATGACATGCTCGGCATCAACCATGAATTCAGGCCAAGGTTCCTGAGGCAATACCTGAACCTCCATGAGGAGATCACCAAGGCCGTCAGGCAATACATCTCAGATGTGAAATCAGGGGATTTCCCGAATGAGCAGGAGCAATATTGACCCGGGCGCCGGCGCTCCGCGGCCTGATCCCGCAGCGAAGCTCTCGGAGCATGCCACACCGTGGTATGGCGGCCTTTCTCCCAGCCTTATCCGGCAGCCTTATGTGACCAGACTCATCAAAATCCCCGTTTTTTTCAGATAATTTTGCAGGAACACCATTTGCGCCACCCCAACAAATCAAGAGACATGGATTTTCTTTCCCGCCTATCGATCGAATCATTCAACCACGGGATCTCCACCGGCCAGCACTGGCTGGGGTCTTCCGGAGCGCATATCCCGTCACATTCACCTGTCGACGGAAAGCTCATAGCCACCGTCATCGGTTGCGACCGTGAGGGATACGATGCGGCAGTCGCCTGTGCGCAGGAGGCTTTCATCGAGTGGCGGAAATGGCCGGCACCGAAGCGGGGTGAGGTCGTGCGCCAGATCGGGGATACCCTCAGGGATCATAAGGAAGCATTGGGGATGCTCGTTTCGTACGAGATGGGCAAGAGCCTCCAGGAGGGGCTTGGCGAGGTACAGGAGATGATCGATATCTGCGATTTCGCAGTCGGGCAATCGAGGCAGTTGTATGGATTGTCGATGCACAGTGAGCGCCCTGAGCACAGGATGTACGAACAGTGGCATCCACTGGGCATCACCGGAGTGATCTCCGCATTCAACTTCCCGGTGGCGGTGTGGAGCTGGAACGCGATGCTCGCATGGGTCTGCGGCGATGTATGCATCTGGAAGCCTTCGGAGAAGACCCCGCTCTGCGGCATTGCCTGCCAGAAGATCATCGCGGACGTATTCGCAAAAAATAAGGTACCCGAAGGCGTTAGTTGCCTGGTGGTAGGTGGCAGGGATGTCGGCGAATGGATATCACGGGATGTGAGGATACCGCTGGTGTCGGCCACCGGCTCGACCCGAATGGGGAGGTCTGTCGCGGCAACCGTGGGCGAGCGGCTCGGTCGCAGCCTGCTGGAGCTGGGCGGCAACAACGCGGTCATCATCAGCAAGGATGCCGACCTTGACATCGCACTGATCGGCTCCGTCTTCGGAGCGGTGGGCACGGCCGGGCAAAGATGTACCACCACCCGCCGACTGATCATTCACGAATCGGTCTATGACACCCTGAAACAAAAACTCATCAGTGCCTACGGTCAGCTCAGGATCGGGGATCCTCTGGACCAGCATAATCATGTGGGACCTTTGATCGACAAGGCCGCCGTAAGGATGTACCTGGATGCAACGGAAGCATGCCGTGAGGAAGGAGGGCGTTTCATCGTCGAGCCAGCGGTCATGGAAGGTCCCGGCTACGAAAGCGGCTGCTATGTGCGTCCATGCATCGCCGAGGTGGAAGCACATTTCAAGATCGTGGAGCAGGAGACCTTCGCACCGATCCTGTACATCATGCGATACCGGGAGCTGGAAGAAGCCATTGCCATACAGAACAGTGTTCCGCAGGGTCTTTCGTCGGCGATCATGACCCTCAACCTCCGCGAAGCAGAGAGGTTTCTGTCTGTGGAAGGCAGCGACTGCGGCATTGCCAATGTCAACATCGGCACGAGCGGTGCAGAGATAGGCGGGGCTTTTGGCGGAGAGAAAGAAACGGGCGGCGGCAGGGAAAGCGGCAGTGATGCGTGGAAAGCCTATATGCGCCGACAGACCAATACGATCAACTATTCAGGAGGCCTTCCATTGGCACAGGGCATTCGTTTCGACCTTTGATCCTTAACAGATTGCAAAAATCCGCAAAGGATTGGCATACTTTCCGGCTGTGCGCTATATTGCACTTAACATACACCGTTACGATAATATGAAACCATTTTTAATGTCCGCCATTGCGGCAGTGATCACCCTTGGACAGTTACCATCAACCGCGACCGCACAAACATCGAAAGCAGCCACGCCCAAAGGATGGCACATGCTGGACAAACAACAGGACGGCGTTTATGGCATCGGCGTGGAAAAGACATACACCACATTACTGAAGGAAAGAAAACCGAAGAAAAGCATCATCGTGGCGGTCATCGATTCAGGCATCGACACGACCCATGAAGACCTGAAGCCGATACTCTGGAAGAATCCGGGAGAGATCCCGGGGAATGGCATCGATGATGACCGGAATGGATACACGGATGATGTGAACGGGTGGAATTTCATCGGTGGGAAAGACGGCAGGAATGTCGAAAAAGACAGTTACGAAGCAGCGAGGGTCTACTATCGCTACAAGAAAAAATACGGTACGGGGACCATCGACGATACCAAGCTTTCAGCAGAGGAGAAGAACGAATATGCCAATTACACCAAAGCAAAGGATCAGATCGAAAGCCAGGCACGAGAGGCTTCGATGTATGTGCTGTTCCTCAGCAGCCTGGTGGAAAAGCTACCCGCAGCTGACAGCGTCCTCAAGATCGCAGTCGGTAAGGATGTCTACACGGGCAATGAATTGATGAAACTGAAACCCGGCAGTCCCGACGTGTCGAAGGCCAAGGGCACGATGATGGGGCTTTTTCAGCAGACCCAGCAGATGGATAATACCAACAGGATCCTGATAGAAGAGGTCACGGCTTTTTACAATGGCGAGAAGTCGAAGGTGGATGCTGCGAAAAACGAACCAAAGCAATACCGGAACGATATCGTACAGGATGACTATGAAGACATCAACGACCGGTTCTACGGCAACAACGATGTGATGGGTGGGAATCCTTCGCATGGCACCCATGTTTCGGGTATCATTGCGGCATCCCGCAACAATGATATCGGCATCAATGGTGTCGCAGACAACGTAAAGATCATGACCATCCGTGCGGTGCCGGACGGTGATGAGCATGATAAGGATATTGCCAATGCGATCCGCTATGCCGTCGACAACGGAGCCCTGGTCGTCAATATGAGTTTCGGGAAGAGTTTTTCGCCGCAGAAGAAATGGGTTGATGACGCGGTACGGTATGCTGAATCAAAAGGAGTGCTGCTCGTGCATGCCGCAGGTAATGATGCCAAGAACATCGATGTAGAAGACAATTTCCCCAACGCACGATATGGCAATAACCCATCCACCGGTGCGACCAACTGGATAACCGTCGGGGCAAGTGGTCCCACGACAGAAGAATTGACCGCATCATTCTCCAATTTCGGAAAAGAAGTCGATGTATTCTCTCCGGGCGTGGAGATCTATTCGACGTTACCCGGTGGCAACCAATACGGCAACCAGCAGGGCACG
>JBIKIB010000160.1:0-7779 GCA_044361845.1 Chitinophagaceae bacterium
AGAAAGAAGAATAGCTGTATTCCTTCTTCGAGAATTTTTTCGACTGCTCTTCTTTACTGCTTTCTTTTTCAGAAGAAACGACCAACGTGTTGCCATCGATGTCGACCTTGAAATCATCCTTCTTCATTCCCGGTGCAGCCATGGTCAGCTGGTAATTGTTATCATCCTCTGAGATGTTCACGGCAGGAACGGACATTCTCTCTTCAGGAAATAAATGTCCGTTACCGATCCATTCGTTCCATGGGCTGAGGAAATCATCGAAGATCCTGGGCCGGAAAATACTCAACGGCCTTGCTAATTGTTGTTTGAGCATAGGTAAGCTTTTAAGGTGATAGATTTATTCACCCTACAAAGCTACGATGTTGGAATAGTCAGTGAATTGCAGCATTCAAAGCATGGCGTGAATGCTTGTGATTATGTAAAAAACGGGGATCACCCGATGCGTCACTAATGTTTAAGAAAGGATGTGGATGGCCATTGCATGCATTGCGCTGCATCATCATTTCAGCATGTCTTCCATGTTGCGATCGTCGCTGATCTTTCCTTTTATTTCGAGCATGCGCATGTCTTTCGCATCCTGCAGGAATTCGGATGCGAAGATGAAGCTGTTGAGTTTTTCGTTCTTGCTGAAGATGATCTCTTTGTTCGACCCTTCCCACTCCTTGTAGCCCTGATACATGTAGAATATCCGGTCGCCTACTTCCATCACACTATTCATATCGTGTGTGTTGACCACGGTGGTGATGTTGAATTCCACGGTGATCTCTTTGATGAGTCTGTCGATCACGAGGGATGTCTGTGGGTCCAGACCGGAGTTCGGTTCATCGCAGAAAAGGTATTTGGGATTCAGCACGATGGCGCGTGCGATGCCGACTCTTTTTTTCATGCCGCCGCTGATCTCTGCTGGGAATTTCTTGTGGGCATCTTTCAAATGTACCCTGTCAAGTACTTCATCCACCCGTTTTTGTTTCTCAGCTTTTGTCATGTTGCTGAACATATCGAGCGGGAACATGATATTCTGTTCCACGGTCATGCTGTCGAACAGGGCAGAACCCTGGAACAGCATCCCTATCTGCTGGCGCATGGCTTTTTTCTCGCGGACGCTCATCGCGGTGAAGTTCTGGTCGTCGTAGATGATATCGCCTGAATCGGGCTCTAATAGCCCCACGATGCATTTCATCATCACGGTCTTGCCGCTGCCGCTCGCTCCGATGATCAGGTTGCATTTACCCGTCTCCATGACGGCCGACACATCATTGATGACCATCTTATCGCCGAAGCCTTTTTTCACATGCTTTATCTCGATCATTTGATTCGGGTTGAGGGGTGATCATTTTTGTGTTGGGCCTGATCCGGTGCTATGGATCTTCGAAATCGTTGTTGTGTGACCCATCATAACAGCAATGCTGCCAGCAGATAATCCGCCAGCAGGATGGTGACGCAGCTGGTGACGACTGCCCTGGTACTCGACTGTCCGATCTCCAGGGCGCCTCCTTTCACGTGGTACCCGTAGTAGGCCGGTATGGCGGATATGATGAATGCGAAGGTATAGGCTTTTGTGAGGGCGAATGCCACATTGAAGGGGATGAAGTCTGACAGCAATCCACGGTCGAAGACTTCATACGACATGATGCCGGTTGCCTGACCGGCGAATCGTCCACCCCATATACCCAGGGTCATGGAGATGACCACGAGCAATGGGATCATGATGAGGCAAGCGAGTATTTTCGGCATGATCAGGTAGGCTCTGGTATTGATGCCCATGATCTCGAGTGCATCTATCTGTTCACTCACGCGCATATTCCCGAGTTCGCTGGCGATCTTACTGCCGGCGACACCTGCAAGGACGATGCAGGTGAGGGTGGGGGCGAATTCCAGGATCACGGTGTCGCGTACGATCTGTGCGATGGTGGATATCGGAACGAGCGGGCTCACGAGCTGGTAAGCTGTCTGTACCGTTGATACCGCTCCGATGAATACGGAGATGATGGCGACGATGCCCAGTGAGCCGATGCCGAGTTCGGTGCACTGGTGCATGAGTTCTTTCCAGTACATCCTGTAGTTCTCGGGTTTGGAGAACATACCCTTGATCATGAGGATGAAAGCGCCGAAATGATTGAAAAAAAGCATTTTTCCTTTGGGATTTACCATCAAAAATACACAAAAGCATCATGCAGTCCTGAGGGCTGACCGTACGAGTGCTTTGATGTGCATATGCAGGATCTGCGGCATGGTCGAGCATTTCAGGAAACCGGGCTGTTTGTGGTGTGCGGCAAGGTCTTCCCTGAGGGCATGTATTTTTTCCGGCAGGGAGAGTTCTTCGGTATTAAGGGTTCTTTGCAGGTCGCTCAACCGATGGTATTCCGCGCGTAAGCGTCTGGTAAAGAGTGATCTTTCTTCCATCTGGTACTGCATGATGACATCCGGATGCAGGCGCAACATCACTTCTTCCACGAACACTTTGTTCTCCTTGAAGAATTGTGGGAGGTAGATGTTCTTTCTGCCTTCGTAGGACTGCTGGTCGAAGTCTATCGCACGGATGCGGAACTGTATGTCATCGAAATCCTGTGTGATATCGAATACGAAGTTATAGCTGCGCATATCACCGAGCAGCCTCATGAAGCATCGCTCGTTGAACTTCACGAATTCCTTTGCGATGCGTCGGGGATTGAATTCCGGTCGACGGATGTACTGTTCTGCGAACACATCGCCCGGAACCCCGGAGATATGTTCTTCGATCAGTGTCTGCCCTTCGACGAGGTAGTTGATGCGGTAGGGGGAGAGCAGGTGCTCGAGTTCCAGTCCCCATATCCGGGAAGCATCGGCGATCTTGAAGTAGAAGTAGTCATGTACCTCGTTGTAGTTATTGACGATCTTGATGCGGAATGGCTTAGAGTTCCCGAAAGTGCAATAGTCGATGCGTTCTATGTGCAGGTGTTCCTCTGCCAGCGTGTATCCGCTTGCCTTGAGGATGGAGTAGGTGCGTTTCAATCCGTGATGGATCTCATCCGTCATGGAGGAAGGATAGAAGACGGTCTCCCAGAATGTATCTTTCCCCTTGTTATCATACAGGCTTATGGCATCATGGAAGTCGCGCAACAAAGCATATGAAACCGGCAGGGCGATCGTCCGGCCATGCCGGGCAAGGTATTTTCCAAAATCCCTGCTGACAGGGAACTGCTTTTTTTTTCGGGATATCTTTTCCTGGTTTTCCATGCTTCGGATATTTCAGGATGAAGGTGTCGGGGTATTTCGGATCTCCGTATATCCCGACACCTTATATTTATTTCGCTTTCATTCATCCATCCGTTGCTGCGATCATCGCGGGCCATGGATACGATCCACTGATGTTCTGGTTTCGGGATGCCTTATATTTATTTTGATTTCATCTGCGCATCCACCACTGCGATCAGCACCATGTTGATGATATTCCTCACCGATGATCCGAGTTGCAGTACATGCACGGGTTTTTTAAGTCCGAGCAGGATGGGTCCGATGCTGTCGAATCCACCGACTTCCTGCAGCAGGTTATAGGCGATATTGCCTGCACTGAGGTTCGGGAATATCAGCGTGTTGACATCACCGCTATCCGCGAGTTCACTGAACGGATAGTTTTCACGCAGGGTTTCCTTGTTGAAGGCGAGGATACCTTGTATCTCACCATCCACGATCAGGGAAGGGTTCTTTTGCTTCACCTTAAGCCTCGCTTCACGCATAAGGATCGCTTCCGGCGTTTCGCTGCTGCCGAAGTTGGAGTAGCTGAGCATCGCAATGCGCGGTGTGATGCCGAACGACCTGACTTCTTTTGCGACGAGCAGTGTGATGTCTGCGATCTGTTCTGCGGTGGGGTTGAAGTTGACGGATGTATCCGCCAGGAAAAGCGGTCCCTGTTTGGTGAGCATGATGTACATGCCTGCGATCTTCTGCACGCCTTCTTCGGTCCCGATGATCTGTATGGCCGGTCGTATCGTCTCCGGATAGTTCCGGGTAAGCCCCGAGATCATGGCATCGGCATCGCCTGTCTCCACCATCATACAGCCGAAATGGTTGCGGTCCTTCATCTTTTTGAAAGCCTCGTAGTAGTTGACCCCGCGACGTTGCCGCTTTTTGAAATACAGCTCTGCATAAGCCTGTCGTTTATCTTCCAACTCATCGCTCTTGGGGTCGATCATCTGCATGCCCTTGAGGCTGATATGGCTTTTTTCCGCGATCTCTGCGATCTTCTTCGGGTCTCCCAGCAGCACCGGAAAGGCAATGCCTTCATCGAGGACTATCTGAGCGGCTTTGAGGATCCTGGCATTCTCCGCATCTGCGAACACCACGCGGCGGGGATCTTTTCTGGCCTTCGATCCAATGGCCCTCATGAGCTGGTTATCGATGCCCAGGCGCTTGCTGAGTTCGACTTCGTAGGCTTCCCAGTCGGTGATGGGTTTGCGGGCCACACCACTTTCCATCGCGGCCTTCGCCACGGCAGGTGCCACGGTGATGAGCAGGCGGGGGTCAAGGGGTTTAGGGATGATGTAATTCCTGCCGAAAGATATATCGGTGGCATTATAGGCCATATTGACGATATCCGGCACCGGTGTTCTGGTGAGTTCGGCCAGGGCTTTCACTGCGGCGAGTTTCATGGGCTCGTTGATGGCGGAAGCACGCACGTCCAGTGCGCCACGGAAGATATACGGAAAGCCCAGCACGTTGTTCACCTGGTTGGGATAGTCTGATCGTCCGGTGGCCATGATGATATCCTCGCGCGCAGCGGTGGCGTCTTCGTAGCTGATCTCGGGGTCAGGATTGGCCATGGCGAACACGATCGGTCGCGCGGCCATCTTCATCACCATCTCGCGGCTGACGACATTACCCTTGCTGAGCCCGACAAATACATCGGCGCCTTCGAATGCTTCTTCCAGTGACCTATGGACATCTCCATTCACGTATGACTTCTTCCGGTCATCGAGGTCTGTCCGGTTTGAATGGATCAGCCCTTTGGAGTCAAACACGAATATCTTCTTCGGGTCGACCCCGAGGGCCACATAGATGTCGATGCAGGCGAGGGCGGCGGCTCCGGCACCGTTGACGAGCATGGTGACTTCGCCGATCTTCTTCTCTTGCAGTTCGAGGGCGTTGAGGAGGGCGGCGGCACTGATGATGGCGGTACCATGCTGGTCGTCATGCATGACGGGGATGTTCATCTCCGCTTTGAGCCGTTGCTCGATATGGAAGCATTCGGGGGCTTTGATGTCTTCAAGGTTGATGCCACCGAAGGTAGGTTCCAGGGCTTTGACGATCTCCACGAACTTGTCGGGGTCCTTTTCGTTGATTTCTATATCGAATACGTCGATGTCCGCGAATATCTTGAAGAGCACGCCCTTTCCTTCCATCACGGGTTTGCCCGCCTCGGGACCGATATCTCCAAGTCCGAGTACAGCGGTACCATTGCTGATCACAGCCACCAGGTTGCCCTTGGCGGTGTATTTGTAGACGAGTTCCGGGTTGGCATGGATCTCCATGCAGGGTTCCGCCACGCCGGGGGAATAGGCCAGGGAAAGATCGCGTTGTGTTTTGGCTTCCTTGGTTGGGACCACTTCTATCTTGCCCGGCCGGCCCTTGGCATGATATTCAAGTGCTTGTTCTCTTCTGAGGTCATCTTGCATGCGGTGCAGTTTAAGGGGTCAAAATTAAAACATAAAAAACCACCGTGTCAACACGGGTATCGATATCGATGTGTCGATGATAAAAGGTAAGAATCTTTTTACTGAGTTCCGCTCGGTTATGCCAATTGCGAGCACTTCCGAATCGTTTGCGGGTGATCAGGTTGTTTCCAGGTTTGCTTTTGCACCCATCCAGGCCATCATGCCCATTCCGATGGCGATGGCTGATTCGTCAATATCGAAGAGTGGGGTGTGCACGCCGGAAGTGATCCCTCTGGCGGCATTGGCCGTGCCCAGCCGGAAGAAGCAGCCGGGGATCTTCTCAGAATAATATCCGAAATCTTCTGCGCCCATGCGGAGTTCCGTTTCCGAGACGTGTTCCTGGCCCATGTACTCCCCTGCGAGCGACCATGCCACATGGTGGAGCTGTTCGTGGTTATAGACGCAAGGGTAACCGACATCGATATGGAGTTCGATCTCAGCCCCCATGGCTTCCGCTATGGCGCGGCATTGTCGTCTGATGATCTCATGTGCCTTGAATCGCCAGTCCTCGTCCATTGCCCTGAATGTGCCCATGAGCTTCACTTCGGCCGGGATGACATTGGTGGTGTAGCCTCCTTGTATGGAGCAGATGGAGAGGACGGAGGGAGAGAACGGGCTGTTGTTGCGGCTGATGATTTGTTGCAGGCTTGTGATGAGGTGAGCTGCCACGAGTATCGTGTCGGTCGTCCAGTGTGGTGCCGCGGCATGGCCACCCTTTCCTTTCACATCGATGAAGAACTCGTCGGCACTGGCCATCACCTTGCCGCTGCGGAAGCTGACGGCTCCGACTTCCAGCTGCGGATGCACATGAAGGCCGAATATGGCCTGGGGTTTGGGGTTATCGAGTACGCCTTCCCGGATCATGATGCTGGCGCCGCCGGGGTTGCGCTCTTCGCCGGGTTGGAAAATGAGTTTCACGGTACCTTCCCACTCGTCTTTCAGCGCCTGCAGGATCCGGGCAGCACCCAGGAGGCAGGTGGTATGCACGTCATGCCCGCAGGCATGCATCACACCATCGGTCTTCGACCGGTACGGTACGTCATTTTGCTCTGAAATGGGTAAAGCGTCGATGTCGGCACGCAACGCGATGATCCTGCTGTCGGGATTTTTTCCGCGGATCATGCCTACCACACCGGTATCTGCCATAGTGACATGAGGGATGCCGTATTCCGTCAGTTTACCCTGAATGAATTGTGATGTTTTGAATTCCTGGTAGCTCAGTTCGGGGTGGGCGTGCAGATGTCTTCTGATCTCGATGCCATCGGCCTCGAATGCTTTAGCGAGTTGCCTTATTTTTTCCGCTAACATACCGTGAAGGTACGTAGGAGGGCTCAATCCTCCATGTCCTCTTTCTCGACTTTGTATTCCACTAAGGCCGGAACGATCATGACACCATTTTCGTAGAAGCGTTTGATTTTGTTGCGAAGTTCTTCTGCTTCCTGTCGGGTCTTGAAATTTCCGACTTGTATCTTGAAGTAAGGGGACTGGTAGACGAGGTATGATTTATGTTCTGAGAATTCTGACATCATCCTCGATTTCACCTCCATGGCCAGGGAGCGGTCATTTGTATTGACGACCATGACGCGATAGCCTGGGCCGCTTTTATTATTGAGTTTTTCCACTTCTTTGTTGAGGTCTGCCTGCTTTTTCAGGAGCATGTCGACCCGTGGGTCTTTCCGGATGGTGACAGACTGTGCGCTGGCAGCGCAGGTGGTGGATAATGCAAGGATGATGAGGAGTTGGCGCATGATATTCATAGGGTACAAAAATAATGCCCTGAAATCGGGAACCAGGTTCAGAAATCGATTATCGTCGATACATCATAATGTATTAACGGTTTTTTTTTATGATCCACGCTTTTTTCCTTGCGTAATCACCATTCTCTGGTGTTATGTTCAGGTAGCAACAGGCAAAATGTTGGCTTGCTGAGGTGTTCAGATCAAAACCATCGAGGAGTATTGGTACACCCTTGGAGAGTGGGTATACCCTTGGAGGGTGGGGGTACTCTCCAAGGGTTGGGTAACCCTCCAAGAGTGGGTGTACCCTTGGAGGGTGGGGGTACTCTCCAAGGGTTGGGTAACCCTCCAAG
>JBIKIB010000161.1:0-7720 GCA_044361845.1 Chitinophagaceae bacterium
ATGGTGCGGTGATCACCCTCCGGGGCATCGCTGGCGGTGTCTTACTGGGGCTTGGGATCGCATTCCTGCAGCTGAAGACCGGCTTCATAAAACTCAATGAAGAATCCTACTATATGGACAGGGCCCCTATTGATATTGTATGGTGGCAGGTTGCCCTGGTCGTTTCCGGCACTTTTCTGATAAGCTTCCTGGTGCTGATGATCCCGTCCCTGATCAGCCGGAAGATCAGTCCTGCCAAAGCCGTTCAATTCCGTTGATCATTACGCGGGGGCGATCCAATGAGGTGTGATAGCAGGATCCCGGTGGCCACGGCAGCGTTGAGGGATTCAGCACCCCCACTGCGGGGGATGGTGATTCGCCCGGTGGCCATAGCCATCAGCGGATCGGAGATCCCCCTACCCTCGTTCCCGATCACCAGTAACCCTTCGCGCAGCTTTTCCGCGGTGCAGACATCCGCCCCATCGAGTGCAGCACAGATCACCGGGAAACCCTTGATCCCGGCCATGAATGATATGAGATCCAGGCTGTGTACATCCACCCGGAAGATGCTTCCCATGGTTGCCTGAACGACTTTCGGATTATAGAGGTCTGCGCAGTCGTGACTGCAAATGATCTGCTTGATCCCGAACCAGTCTGCCGTTCGGATGATCGTCCCGAAGTTACCGGGATCCTGGATCGCATCAAGCACCAGTGTGATGGCGCCCTTGAGGACCGGAGGTGCCGGGTGCTGTATCTTCTTCACCAGGGCCAAGACCTCCCTTGGCGTACGGAGGCAACTCATGCCATCAAGTTGTTCCGGAGTTACCATGTCAACCAGAGCCGCATCGATGTTTTTCAGCTTCTTGTGGTGTTCAGCAAGCCAATCTTCCGTTCCATACACGCCGGAAACGAGATCGGGCCGATTCCGAAGAAGCTCCTCCACCATTTTCGGTCCTTCCACGATGAACTCACCCGCGGGATCCCTGAATTTTTTGTGGCATAAACTTTGGATATATTTGAGCCTTGATCGCTGAAGCATCGTGATATTGTTTTTTAAGCACCCGCCGGTACATGAACAAAGCCCAATTTTGGATCCCAATTTCGCTGCTGGCCATGGCCTCCCTTTTTTCCTGTACCATCGTAAAAAAATACGATCCGGGAGTTCCATTCATATACGCGAATACGGTAAAATTAAGGGGAGTCGCCAACAAGGAAAAACAAAACGATATCCGCGAGAGACTGGAGGGCCAGATCGAGGACAGCGTGATGGTCAACAAGGTCTCCAAGATCCCATGGCCGAAGTTCCCATGGTTCATCCCTGTCCCGGTCATTGCCCGTCCGCTGCCGTATGATTCCATGGCCGTCCTGCAATCACTGAGGAACATGCAGTACCTGATGAGCAGCATGGGATACAAGAGCAGTACGATCTCAGCGGATTCATCCCTTAAAAAAGTCAAAAACCAACAACGCGTTACCGTTTCGTATCAGGTGGAAGCCGGCAGGTTATTCACCATCGACAGTGTGGCTTTCAATATATCGGATGACCTACTCCAGTTCCTGGCGGTCATGTCAAGATCGGAAAGTCTGCTCCGAAAGGGCGAACCATTTGAGAACGGCATTGTCGACCAGGAACTGAACCGGCTGGTGAGCATCTTCCAGAACAATGGGTTTCATAAGTTCACCCGTGAAGACATTGTTGCAGAGGCGGATTCCAGTTATTCAGAGCTCATTGACCCGACACTTGACCCGTTCGAGTATATCCGAAAACTGGCGGAGCTGAATGCGAATTTCGACAAACCCAAGGTGGATATCTATATCCGGCTGAACAATATCAGGGATTCCACACACCTGAAACCTTACACCATCGGGAGCTTCACCACGTACAGTGATCCGGAAGCGGATATGGTCCCGTCGTTCAAGGATACGACATCGGGCGTCATGGTGGATGGGATCCGCATCATCTCCCGCAACGAAAGGTTCGACCCCGCGTTCCTTGCCCGACAGATCAATTTCAAGCCGGGGGATGTGTACACCCGTGACAAGTACAGCCAGACGCTCAATAATTTCAACCGCCTCGGCGCTTGGCAGAACATCAACATCGTTTCAGAGAATATCGACAGTACGGGAAAAATCAACTACCTGCTCCGGCTCATCCCTTCCAAAAAACAGTTTTTCAGTGTCGACCTCGAAGGCAGTTCCATCATCAACAATACCCAGGTCGTTCAGGTCGGCAGCGGACGGGTGGGACTGGCCGTGAATTTCACGCTCAGAAACCGGAACATCGCAAAAAGAGCCATCCAGCTGGAGAATAACCTGCGGACAGGCATCGAGTTCAATAATTTCGAGAAGATCCTGTCAGGTGAAATAACACTCACCAACCGGCTCACCATCCCCTGGATGGAGACGCCATTCGGTGCGGCTTTCGAACGACGCTTCACCAATGCCAGGACCATCATATCCGCAGACGTGTCCTATATCGACCGTTTCAAGTATTTCCAGCTGAGGGCCTTCAACACATTCCTCGGATATGAGTGGAAATCCAGCCAGAACACCACCTGGCAGTTCAAACCTTTTAATTTCGAATTCACCCTTTTCAAACCTGACAGCTTATTCAAGGAGGCCATCACAGATTTCCCCTTGCTGATGTACACATACAACAACGGTCTGATCATCGGTGCGAACATCAGTTACAACCATAACTTCAATCCGTATTCCAAAAAGAAGACAAACCTGCTGCGGTTGTATGCGGAAGAATCGGGGGTACTGATCGGTGCGCTTTTACCGGGACAGACCGCCGCCGGAAAATCTCTTGGAACATTGTACCGGTTCATTAAGTTCGACGCTGACTTCAGGCATATCATCAACTACAAGAAATCCAGCCTGCATTTCAGGCTATTTGGTGGATACGGGCATGCGATCGGAACCCTGAACCGGAAGGGTGAGGTGACGATGCCTTTCTTCAAGAGCTATGCTGCAGGCGGCCCGAACAGCATGAGGGGTTGGCAGATCCGAAAACTCGGCATCGGATCCAATATCAGTTTTGATACGACCCTTGATGGAAGGTTCAGCGACAAGTACGCAGACATCCACCTGGAGGGCAATATTGAATATCGTTTCAACCTGTTCCCTTTCTACGGATTCTGGATGCGGGGTGCCGTCTTCACCGATATCGGGAATATCTGGTTCAGGAACGATCTATCCGGACAGCTGCCAAGGGCCGACCTGACCATGAACCGGTTCTACAAGGACCTTGCCGTTGCTTCCGGATTCGGACTCCGGGTGGATTTCAGCTATTTCCTGCTCCGGTTCGACCTTGGTTTTCCGCTGAAGGATCCCAGATACGGGCCCTACAATACCGGGAACCCGGCGGCCGAGCAGTTCTACAGCCCCAATAAGTACAGCTGGTTCGTGAAGGATGTATGGCACAAGCCGGTATTCCAGTTCGCGATCGGCTATCCCTTCTGACCCGCGCCCGCTGACGTAGATTTTTCCTTTTCCAGGGCCTCTACGAACGCTTCGATCGTCTGTGACGCGGCAATGCCGTATACCCCGATCCTGGTGCGACAGAGTGCGCTCATATATGCTCCGCAGCCCAGCGCATTCCCAAAATCAAATGCCAGGCTGCGGATATAGGTCCCTGTGGAGCAGACTACCCTGAAGCGGACTTCCGGCAGGTTTATGGCGGTGATCTCGAATGCGTGGATCACTACGCGACGGGGCTCCATTTTCACTTCTTTACCCTTTCGCGCCAGCTGATAGGCAGGCTTTCCATCCATCTTGATGGCAGAATGTATCGGTGGCACCTGCATGATCTCGCCGGTGAATGCTGCCGTTGCCGCCCTGATGGTATCTTCAGTGAGGTGATCGAACGGCTTGTGGTCGTACGGCTCGCTCTCCCGATCGTAGGTGGGGGTGATGGCTCCCAGGGTGAAGGAGCCTTCGTATTCCTTCTCCTGTGCCATGAATTCATTGATCCGCTTCGTGAATTTTCCCGTGCAAACGATGAGAAGTCCCGTTGCCAAAGGGTCCAGTGTGCCGGCATGCCCTATCTTGCTGATGCGGGTCAGGACACGTATCTTTTTGACGACATCGAAGGATGTCCAGGTGAGTGGCTTATCTATCAGGAGCACTTTACCATCTGCGTATTGCAGTTGCCAGCTTTCGAAGTTCAAATTGTATTTTTGGGCAAAAGTACAGGGCTGATGCTGATTCCGAACATCCAGCCCCAATAGCCAACCTTATTTTTACAGAACATGACACTGCCACAACATACAGACCACAGGATACGCTACCAGCAGCAGGTGGACAATGCAAGGGAATACGTACTGCCATTCATCGAATCGGCCATGGCCGTGAACACTTCCACAGAAGTGCTTGATATCGGCTGTGGTGAAGGCGGTGTGCTGATCCCGTTCCTTGAAAAGGGATGCAAGGTCGTCGGCATCGAGCTGGATGAAATGAAGTCCGGACATGCAAGAAACCTCCTGGCCGCATTCATCGCAGATGGGAAAGCGGAGGTCGTGAACCAGAACATCTATGATGAAGCAGCACTTGAGCGATTCAGTGCACGCTTCGACCTCATCATCCTCAAGGATGTGATCGAGCACATCCCCGACCAGGAGCGCTTCATCCCTTATCTGAAGAAATTCCTCAAACCCGGTGGGCGGATCTTCTTCGGTTTCCCGCCCTGGTACATGCCTCATGGCGGCCACCAGCAGGTCTGTGAGGGTCGTATCCTTTCGATGCTCCCCTGGTTCCATCTTCTGCCGACACCCCTCTACCGCGGGCTCCTGAAGCTTGCCGGTGAACCCGAGGGGGTGATACGCGACCTGCTCGAAGTGAAATCCACGGGCATTTCCATAGAACGCTTCGAACGCATCGTGAAAAAAAGCGGTTATACGATACCGTTAAAAAGATTCTACCTCATCAACCCGATCTATGAATTCAAGTTCGGCGTGAAGGGGAGGGAGCAGTGGCGGCTGGTGTCCGCGATCCCGTTCATAAGGAACTTCCTGACGACATGTGTCTATTACATGGTGAGAACAAGATGACGGCATGAATGGCCAGACCGCATCAGATCGCCTGTCGTGATTTGAGTTCGAGGTACCGGTTGACAGCGTTGACCGTGAGTTGCTCCGGTGCGGTCAGCAGGGTGAGTATCCCATGCTGCTGTAACTCCCTGACGATCTGCTTCTTTTCAAAGGCGAATTTCGCGGCGATGGTCCGTCGATAAACATCCTCCAGTGACACTGCGGGTATTTGTATCTGTTCCGAAAGCAGGGAGTTCTCGAAGAAGACCACCATCAGCAGATGGTTTCTCGCGATCCGCCGCAGGTAAGGCAGCTGCCGTTGCAATGCATTGAGGGATTCGAAATTCGTGAACAGCATGATCAGGCTGCGTTGTGTGATGCGCCGTTTCATGTGAGCGTAAAGCTTCTCGAAGTCACTCTCCAGGTACCTTGTCTTTTGCCGATGCAATAGATCCAGGATACTGTTCATCTGGGCGACCTTGCCGGATGCGGGGAGGAAATCCCCGATTTCTTCCGAGAAGGTGATGACGCCGGCCTTGTCCTGTTTCAATAATGCCACATTGCTGAGCACCACGCTGGCATTGATCGAATGGTCCAGCAGGCTGAGGCCGTCGAATGGCATCTTCATCACCCTTCCCTTATCGATCACGCAGTAGACCTGCTGGCTCTTCTCTTCCGTGAAGCTGTTGACCATCATCTGATCCCGGCGGGCAGTGGCTTTCCAGTTGATCGTGCGGATATCATCACCCGGAACATAGTCGCGTATCTGTTCGAATTCCATGCTGTGCCCCACACGGCGGATCTTCTTGACACCGATCTCACTGAGCCGGTTGCTGATCGCCATGAGCTGATACCGGCGCATTTGCAGGAATGAGGGAAAGACGGGCACTGTTTTGCCCATATCGAACCGGTATCGCCGCATGACCAGGCCGATGGGACTGCATGCATATATGTTCAGCGCACCAAATGCGTATTCTCCGCGTTTGACGGGCCTCAGGTGGTAAGCATGTGTTTTTCGCTGACCCGCAGCGAGCGGAAACCGGAAGGAGAAGTCACGCTCCTGGAACTGGAAGGGAAGCTCATCCATCACTTCAAGTACTACCGGGAACGGGTACCTATTTTCGGTGAGCACCTGCAATTGGTTCTGGTCGCCATTGCTAAGGCGTTCGGGTGTCTTACGGGATGCGCTGATGCCGTTTCGGAGAAAGACCAGCAGGTAGTCCAATGCCAGCAACAACATGAGCACCCCCATGGCGAGATGGGGCATGCGGCCGAGCCATGGTATGAAAAAGGCACACGCATGGAGGATCGCGACAGCACCCAGCAGGTAGAATAGCCTGGGACGCAGGTAGAGCGCTCCGATGTATGTTCGCAGAAAAATTTTCACTATCGGGGTATTTCAACGCTTTTGACCAATTGTACGATCACCTCATCAGCTGTTATGCCTTCCATCTCCCGCTCGGGTGTGAGGACGATCCGATGCCTGAGCACGGGAGCGACAACATACAGGATATCATCGGGAGTGACGAAGTCGCGGCCGCGAATGCCGGCGATGGCCTTCGATGCTTTCAACACGGCCACGGATGCGCGGGGGGAAGCACCGAGATAGACTGACTTATTATTCCTGGAAGAGGCGACGATCTCTGCGATGAACCGGAACAACTTTTCTTCGACATGTAGACCATGGATGATCTTCTGCAGTGCGAGGATGCTGGTGCCGTCGAGGACAGGTTTGATGTCAGCGAGCAGGTCGTCTGATTTCGAAGCATGCTGTGCAGACAATATGCGCACTTCTTCATCCAATGTGGGATAGGGTACATTCACCTTGAAGAGAAAGCGGTCGAGCTGGGCTTCCGGAAGCCGGTAGGTGCCTTCATGCTCCACAGGATTCTGTGTGGCCAGCACCATGAAAGGACGTTGCATGGGGTATGTCTTTCCATCGATGGTGACCTGTCGTTCCTCCATGACCTCGAAGAGGGCCGACTGCGTCTTGGCGGGAGAGCGATTGATCTCATCGATGAGTACGACCCCGCTGAAGACGGGGCCCTGCCGGAATTCAAATCGTCCCTCACCGGGGTTGAAAATACTGGTCCCGAGGACGTCGCTGGGCATAAGGTCAGGGGTGAACTGTATCCGGGAGAAAGGTATGTCCATTGACTTTGAGATCAACTTTGCCATCAGCGTCTTTGCGACGCCGGGTACCCCTTCAATGAGTACATGACCATTGGCGAGCATGGCGGCGATAAGCTGCTCGACGATCGCCGATTGTCCGACAATGACCTTTCCGATCTCTGACTTGATCTGTTCGACGGCTTCACTGAGTCGTGTGAGATCCGTCCTGCTGCTGAACAATTCCTGAGGTTGGTTTTCTGTCATGATGCACTGTATTTATGGAATTCGTCAATGGATCTGCTGAATCGCATGAGTTCCGGCTCCACCAGGGTGGTGGCGCTCCTGATATCTTCGATCATACCGGTGAGTTCCCGGACCCTAACTTCGTTTACCCCTGACCGTTGTGCCAGCCGGCGGACGAAGTCGTCATCGAGTATGCCCGTTGCGATCCCGTAACGGCTTCTGACAAGGTCCAGGAAATATCCTATTTGCTTCAGGGCGATATCGCGATGGTCGTGTCGGCTGAGGTATAGCTGACTGACCGTGTCGACGAAATCCATGGTGGTGTTCCTTGTCTGCGGGATGACCGGGATCACGCG
>JBIKIB010000162.1:0-7710 GCA_044361845.1 Chitinophagaceae bacterium
AAGGTAAAGGGTTCCCGGTGGTGAACGCATACGAAAGGGGAGACCAACTCATCCATGTGAATATATGGACTCCCCAGCAAGTGACAGCGGAGGAAAAGGCGATGCTGGAAAAAATGCACCAGGCACATAACTTCCAGCCGAATCCGGAGAAGAACGAAAAAGGATTCTTCGAAAGATTCAGGGAGTTCTTCACCTGATCCGTTCAATGGTCTTTTTTCTTCCTTTTTTTCTGCGGTTCATACACTTTGGAGGCCCGCTGGACAAGGTCTGAAAACTCCGCCTGCAACGGATCCCTGAGGTCGGCATGTGCGGCGGTCATCTGCAACAGATCTTCCCAGCCAGCGTACTTCAGGTGCGGGGAAGCCCTTAGCACCGATCCAAAAAGTGCCACGGTTGCAGCGAAGCGCAGGGGCTGAGGACTATCCCCGAAGGTGGTGTAGCGGCATTGGGGATCGAACACCATCACCCTGGCCGCTTTGCTGGCGGGTAGCCGATAGTGAAGGTCGATACCGGCGATGTCTCCTCTTACCGGATCGGATCGCTGAAGGGCAATTTGCTTTGGGGTGGGAACCACTTCAAAAATAGCCAAAAGCGAATGCCCGGATCCAACCTCCCCACCTTCAAGCACCTTATTGGTATCGGCAAGTGCCACAACCTTGTTATCGAACCCGATCAGTCGGTAGGAAGCCACAAGGGCAGGATCGAAACGGACATTCATGTAAACGTCGTCAGCCACGGCATAGAGTGTCTGTGACATCTCCTTGACCAGCACTTTCTCCGCCTCCTGCTCATTGTCTAAATAAGCGAAATTGCCATTGCCCTTTTTGGCAAGGATCTCGATCTTGGAATCCTTATAGTTTCCCATGCCCACGCCCAGACAGGTCAGGTAGACACCACTCTGCTTCATTCTGTTGATGAGTTCTTCGAGATCATTCTCTGAAAAACGCCCAACATTGAAATCTCCGTCCGTGGCGAGGATGACACGGTTGTTCCCGCCCTTTATGAAGCTCTTCTGTGCCAGCTGGTATGCCGTGAGGATGCCTGCTTCGCCGGGGGTGTTACCACCGGCCTCAAGGTCTTCTATGGCCTGTATGATCTTCTCCTTTTCGGCACCGCTCGTAGGGGGCAGCATGACACCCGGCGCATCACCATAGGCCACGACAGATACCATATCGACCGGACGGAGGTTGAGGACGAGTTTTCGGAAAGCGATTTTCAATAGTGGCAGCCGGTTGGGCATGTCCATGGATCCTGACGCATCGATCAGGAATACGAGGTTGCTGGGCGGAACCTTTGAGAGATCGACCTTCCTTGCCGTCATATTCACATAAAAGAGCTGCCGTTGCGGATCCCACGGACAATCAGAAAGATGCGTCCGCAACCGGAAAAGACTATCCCCTGTAGGATCGGGGGCATTCAGACTGAAATAGTTCAACATCTCCTCGATCCGAACGGCATCCGGCGGCACCGGGCTTTTCTGGCTGATGAAGCGACGGATATTACTGTAGGATGCGCGATCGACATTCAGCACCACGGCCATCTCCGGATCCCTGGCCGCCACGACGAAATCATTCTCGACGAGGGTGTTATAGGACTCCTCCCCCATCATCCTGAACCTGGAGGCTTGCTGCTGCTGGCTTCTGGTCATGGACAGCAAAGAGTATCGCTGTAGGTTTGCCGTGAATGGCAACATCTTGAGCGTCACCTGCTCATATTGGGTGGTACTGACAGGTTTTGATAATGACTCATACCCTTCCAGGGAAAAACTCATGGTATCGACACGCATCGAGGTCATGACGCCGAATGCACCACCAATGCCACTGGCATATGGCTGACCGCTGGATCGCAGGATGATCCTGACATTCTGGAGTGGCTGTCCTTTATCGTCACGCACTTCTCCCCTGACATAGTATTGTGCCTTCAGCCCGCAAAGGCAGGTGAACATGAACACTATCGTGAATATCGACTTCAAATGTCAGGATTGGTGGAGTTGTTTCAGGATACAGGTATGTAACGAAAATATTGGGTGGAAATTTTCCACGCAAAGCCATTCGGAACGAACGGTGATCCCTTTCCCAGCCTCCGGAATCAGTCTGCCAGCTGGTAGATCTCCCCTATATTCCTACCGAGCCCGTCATAATCCAACCCGTACCCCACAACGAACCGGTCAGGTATGGTGAAACCAAGGTATGAAATTTCAAGCGGGTAGACGGTGGTTTCCTTCTTATGCAGCAAGGAGCAGATCTTCAGGGATTTCGGCTGCTGATGTTCCAGCTGCGGAAGGAACTGGCTGAGGGTCTTGCCGGTATCGACGATGTCTTCGATGATGATGACATCCCGCCCGTATACGTCATCATCCAGGCCAATGGAAGTGATCACATGACCGGTCGATTTTGTGCCTTTGTATGATGCGAGCTTGATAAAACAGATCTCTGCCGGCATGCGCAATGCTTTGAAGAGGTCTGAAGCGAACATGAAGGATCCGTTCAATATCGCGATGAAGAGTGGCTGGACACCGGCATGGTCACGCTCGATCTCGGCAGCGATGCGTTTTACGGCAAGGTCGATCTCGGCTGCGGTGATATAAGGCTTGAAAGTCTTGTCGTGTAAACGGATCGTATCCATGGATTATTTCTTGAAGATGCTCATGACGGAACCTTTGCTGGACTCCCCCTGAAGGGTAAGCCTGCTGCCGGCTTCCGGGTTTGATGAACGGGTCAGATGGTTGTATTCCAGCAGGCTTTCCAGCCGGATGCCTTCTTCCTGGGCGATGCTATGGAGCGTCTCCCCAGGGCGTACGAGGTGGTGATCGTTCAGCCCTTGCTTTCTTTTTCGTTGCAAGAATATCAGCTGGTCATACCCGAGGATATCCTGCTGCCCGTCATAGTCATTGAAGTCGAGGAGCAGCCCGAGCCTGACCCGGTGTTTCTCCGCCAGTGCAAGCAAGGAAGTGCCCGCGGTTGCGTAAACGACCTTTGTCTCATTGATCCTGAACGCACCGGCAGGATAGCTTACCGGAGCCGGACGGGCTTCTTTGATCGGGACTGGAGGGGTAGGATTCGCGGGCATCTCCGGGATTTTTTCTTCCTGAGGCCCCCTGGTCGAAAGGGAGATATCCTGTACACCGGAGGACCGCCGGCCTTCATAACCGCTCATGGCGAGCAGGGTAACATCATTCAACCCGTACTGCTCGATGTAGCGGATCACGATCTCCGGGTATCGTGGGTTTGTAGCATATCCCGCTTTTTTAAGCCCGTAAGCCCAGCCTTTGTAATCAGTGGGTTCCAGATCGAATAGGAATGCATATCGGGGTTGTGTGCGCAGGAAATCTGAATGGTCCCGGTATGATTCATCGGCAGATGCATATTTGCGGAAGCATTCTCCCCGCTCATCATCGTCGTGGTAGACTTTCTCACCCGTCCAGGTGCTTTTGCACTTGATGCCGAAATGGTTGTTGGAACGGGTCACGAGGTCACTTTTCCCGGCTTCTGATTCGAGAATGGCTTGTGCGAGCTTGACAGAGGCGGGCACCCCGGTTCTTTGCATTTCCAGGACCGCGGCATCCCGGTAGGCCTCAATATATCCCAACACATCAGGATTGACGGGCTGCTGGGCCCGGGTACCTGAAATGGATAACAGCAGTGCGATGATCAATCCGTATCCGTGGTTCATGAATGTCATTTATGCGATTTCGTTTTTTTTCCGGATGAGCATGAGCCCGTCGCGCACGGTGAGCATGACATGTTCCACCCGCGGGTCGTGGCGTACATGGTTGTTGAACGCATCGATGGCGATCGCATGCTTACCCTTCACAGGATCCTGCAGCACTTGCCCGTGGAAGAGCACATTGTCTGCGATGATCCATCCACCGGGTCGGGTCCGTGGCAGGACAGACTCATAATACCGGGTGTAATTTACTTTGTCAGCATCGATAAAGACGAGGTCCCAGGCCTCCTTTAACGCTTCGATAACATGGCATGCATCACCGGTATGGATA
The DNA here is from genome assembly GCA_044361845.1 of Chitinophagaceae bacterium. Lineage (GTDB taxonomy): Bacteria > Bacteroidota > Bacteroidia > Chitinophagales > Chitinophagaceae > Pollutibacter. The sequence goes on from JBIKIB010000162.1 coordinate 3,998, forward strand.
TGCATCCTGTGGCCATCATCGCTTCTGTCGAAGAATCTCCTGGCGGTGGCCGCATCCTCTTCCCGGATCTCGATGGTGTGCAGCTGTCCTTCGGCGACAAGTCCCTTGGCAAGGCAGAGTGCACTGTATCCTGTGAACGTCCCGATTTCGAGTATGCGTCGGGGTGAGACCATTCGACTGATCTGCGAGAGCAGCTGTCCCTGCACATGTCCGCTGAGCATATGTGCGTGCGGATGTGTTCCAAGGGTGTGTTGCGCCAACTCCGACAGCAGGGCATCATCCGGTGTCGTGTGACGATCGGCGTATGCGGAAACGATATCAGGGACGGGTTGCAATGATGGGTTTTCGCAAAGGTAAACATCCTCTACAAAAAAGACATTGATCACCCGCGGATGTATCGCTTCCCCGGGATATTATCCTTCCGGCCAGGTTGCCGGGTGGGAATTATTTTTTGATCCCTATTTCATCGCGACAGGATGGTCCGTGACTTCCTTCATCAGCGGGCATGATGTCATGGTCAAGTCAATCACTCCGTCATGTGGGCAGTGAAGCGGAGGGTGATTGTTTGTCTGACAGGAACCACAACCCCGTGAATGTAAGTGCGCCATTGATCAGCAGCAGTTCCAGCCCTATCTGGTAGCCACCGAGCAGTGCCGGTGCGTTCTTGCTGAGCAAGTAGCAGATGAGGGGGGACAGCAGGCAGACGGCAGTGACCGCCAGACCATCCCTGAGTTTTCGTTTGGTGAGTATACCGAAAAAAAACAGTCCGAGTAATGGTCCGTATGTGTATCCTGCCAGGTCGAGGATGATGTTGATGATCGATTTGTTATCGATCCACTTGAAGATAAGGATGCAGCACATGAAGACCAGGGTGAAGCAGATGTGCACGATCATGCGGGTGCGCTTCTGTTGTTTTTCGGTGAGTCCGGCCTGGCGTCGGATGCCGAGCATATCGATGCAGAAGGATGATGTGAGGGCTGTGAGGGCCCCGTCGGCACTGGGGAAGAGGGCGGAAATCAGTGCGATGATGAAGACGATGCCGACCCATTGCGGCATGTGGTTCATGGCCACGAAGGGGAACAGGTCGTCACCGATGATATTCCGGCCTTCGCTGAGGAGTTGTTTTCCTTCATAGCCCGCCCCTTTATCGAGCATATAGAGATAGAGCAGTCCACCCAGGAGCAGGAACAGGAAATTGACGACGACCATCACCGTGGTGAAGGTCAGGATATTTTTTTGCGAGTCCCTCATCGTTCTGACACTGATATTTTTCTGCATCATTTCCTGGTCGAGACCTGTCATGGTCAGTGCTATGACAGCCCCACCGATGATATGCTTAAGGAAGAATGTTCGGTTCGACGGGTCAGTATCGAAGATCCTTGTGTACCCCTTTTCGTTAAGCACCTGCATCGCACCGGAAAAAGAAAGACCCATATTCGAGAGGATATACACGATACAAACCACGAGTCCCATGAGCATGAAGGTCGTCTGTAGGGTGTCGGTGTAGACGATTGTCTTCACCCCGCCTTCAAAGGTGTAGAGGAGGATCATCAACAGGATCACGAAGGCCGTGAAGACGAAGGGCACATTCATCTTATCGAGGATGAAGATCTGCAGAACATTGATGACAAGATACAGCCTGGCGGTGGCGCCCACGGTGCGGGAGATGATGAAGAACAGCGCACCCGTCTTGTAGGAGAAACGTCCCAGCCGGTGGTCGAGGTAGTTGTAGATCGAAGTGAGGTTCATCCGGTAGAACAATGGTATCAGCACGTATGCAATGGCCATGTATCCGAAGATGTATCCGATCACCACCTGGAAATACGTGAAAGCCTTGAATCCACCTGCGCCAAAATCCCCGACAAGTCCGGGTACGGAGACGAATGTCACCCCTGAAAGCGAAGTGCCGATCATGCCGAATGCCACCAGCATCCAGTTGGAGCTCTTATTGCCTATGAAGAATGATTCGTTGGTGGAATTTCGGGAGGTCACATACGCGACTGCAAGCAGCAGCAGGAAATAACCGATGACGAATCCGAACAACAGGGTCGGTGACATGTGAGAAATTTTGTGGAAGGTATAAAAAAATGCATTGACACTTGGGTTCTACCGGTATTGGGTTATTTTAGGGAACTGAAATAAATCAAAAAAATGAATCCTGATATGATACAAATGGTGGCGGTATTCTGTGGATCGAAGCATGGGAACGATCCGGTCTTTGTGTCAGATGCACACATATTGGGTCGTCTGCTGGCGGAAAGCGGGATCGACATCATCTATGGTGGTGGCGGGAAGGGTATCATGGGTGCATTGGCGAATGGACATCTGGAGGCGGGGGGAAACATCACCGGCATCATCCCGAAAATGCTGGTCGACTTTGAACACCAGCACAACGGGCTGACGGAGCTGGTGGTGACAGAGGACATGCACACCAGAAAAAAAATCATGTATGAGCGGTGCGACCTGGCGATCATCCTGCCCGGCGGATTCGGCACGCTGGACGAGCTATTCGAGATGCTCACATGGAATCAACTGAGCATTCACGACAAGCAGATACTGGTCTTGAACTCCGGTGGATTTTATACGCACCTGATGGCACATATGCGGCATCTGGAGGACACCGGTTTCCTGTACGACCGGGTATCAGAAAGGGTCAAGGTATTCGACAATCCCATCGCGCTCATGCATATACTCGTGGGGCAGGATGGAAACCGGTCAGCCTGACGATCGAATGGAGCGATGCCTGTTGTCGGTCCACCTCCCAGGATGCGGATAACACCCGCAGGGATCTACAGGTGCCGAATTGGACACGGACAGGCCAGGATGTGGCTGATCCGGTGGTGGCAGGCCTCAGAAATTATAGCCGATGGTGAAGAATGCATTCCGTCCATAAGGCGATCGTGCATCCCCGATGACATCATATTGCAGCATGGCTATCAGTCGGCCCCTTCCGCTGGGTATGGCGGCACCCGCTCCGACCAGGAGCACCGGTACAAAGGCACCGGATGTTTTGATGTCGGACTGTCCGTTGAAATACTTGATCTTTCCCCAGCTGTAGTTGTATTCCGGCTGTACGGATGCGAAGAGGATGGGGATGGGAAAAACACGGGCGAAGACACTCAATCCTGCGTAACCATAATTATCCTTGTAGATCTTGTCGCCATTACCATTCCGGTAGGTCTGGGAGGAGGTGATGAAATTGACGCCACCGCCGGCGGCAAAGTATTGACTGAATTGGTATCCCACCTGCGGAGAGATGTTCACGAAAGTGTTGTCTCCGAACCGCATGCCGAAGTTTCCGCCGAAGAAGAGCTTTTCGGGGTCAAAGGTATGAGGGGGCTTCTCTTTTTTTTCCTGTCCGAACAATGTCGATGACAGTAAGAGGCAAAAGAAAGTGAGTGTGCGAAAGGTCATCTGTCTCATGGTCTGTTGATGGCTTTGGATCATATTCGGAAAAATGGCTGTGGGATCGTCAGAACTTCGGGCACATCGATTGTCGGGTCTGGGGGGAGTTGTCGAAATAGAAGCCGCTGTTGAGCAAAGACATCTCGGTCGCTCCCTGTGCGTTGTTAAAGTCCCGCATGGAGGATGTTGTCGCATCGAAGCTGAACATGAACCGGAAGCTCTTCCACTGATAGCCGACCATGGGGATGAATGCGTCCCCGAGGCGGTAATAGGCACCTGCTATGAGTTGGTGTTCGCCGTCACCGCTG
>JBIKIB010000163.1:0-7709 GCA_044361845.1 Chitinophagaceae bacterium
GAGGCGGCTGCGAATGAGTGGAAGGTTCCGGTGGCGGAGTTATCCGTAACCGACGGCGTCGTGCATCATAAGGCCAGTGATAAGCATACAACCTATGGCGCATTGGCCACTGCAGCCTCAAAGCTACCAATGCCCGGGAAAGTGACACTCAAAAAAAACAGTGCGTTTGTTTTGTTGGGGAAGCCGCAAAAGAATGTAGAGGGTGATAAGATCGTGACGGGGAAGCCTTTGTTCACGATGGATTACAAGCAGGCAGGTATGTTGATCGCAATGGCGATCCATCCGCCGGCGTTCGGGATGAAGTTGAAATCATTTGAGGCCACAGAAGCCTTGAAGATGAGTGGGATAAAGGATGTGTTCGATCTGAAAGTATACAAGGATGGCTATGAAAGGGCCGGCTTCGATACCAGAACGTTCAATCATCTGGTGATCGTTGTAGGAAATACCACCTGGGAGGTGATGAATGCACGCAAGAAAGTGAATGCCACATGGGAACCCATACAGGAGACCACAGAAATGGTATCCACCTGGGGAGGCAAAAAGCAGGAACTCATACCCGCCGGATTAGAAAGCACCGACAACCATCTGAAACGGATGTATGAGATGCAGAAAAAACCTGGTAAGATCCTGCGAAAAGACGGTGATCCTGAAAAGGCTTTCGCCAACGCAACGCGTACCATTGAACGGACCTACTCCGCGCCATTCCTTCCACACAATACGATGGAGCCGATCAGCTGTTTTGCGCATATCACGGAGGAGAAAGCTTTTTTTGTGGCACCCATTCAGATCCCGGACATGATGAAACAAAATATCATGACCAACCTCGATCTGCCGGCAGACAAGATCGATATAAAGCTGGCCCGCATGGGAGGCGGATTTGGCCGAAGAGCATACGGACATTACATCATCGAGGCAGGGCTCATCTCCAAGAAAATGAAAGCACCCGTGAAGCTCATCTACACACGGGAAGATGATATGACCAATGGCGTGTACCGCCCCGCTTACATGGTGACGTACAAGGCTGCGATCGATGGAAATAACAATGTCACGGCGTTGCATATCAAAGGAGGCGGTATCCCTGAAAATGCCATTCATGAAAATCGCTTTCCAGCAGGAGTATTTGAGCATTATGTAGCAGAGGGCTGGGAGATACCATCGAATATCACCATCGGAGCCTTCCGTGCGCCAGGGTCCAATTTCATCGCTGCAGCGGAACAATCATTCCTCGATGAGTTGGCAGAAGCGATCGGAAAAGATCCCATAGATTACCGGATCGAACTATTGCAAAAAGCAAAGGCTGCTCCGGTCGGAAAAAACAATGACTATAACGCAGACAGATACATCGGTGTATTGGAATTGGTCAGGCAAAAATCCAATTGGAGCAAAGACAATAACAAACTTGCACGTAGAGGTGTAGCGGCATATTTCTGTCATAACTCCTATGCGGCACAAGTGGTGGATATCACCATGAAAGACGGATTCCCGGTCATAGACAAGGTTGTGGCAGCAATGGATTGCGGAGTGGTAGTGAACCCTGAAAGTGCGAAGAACATGGTGGAAGGTGCAGTGGTGGATGGCATCGGCAATGTACTATTCGGTGGATTACGTTTCGAAAAGGGAGTGCCCATGCAAAAGAATTTCAATCAGTATCGCATGATCAGGATGAAAGAAGCACCGAAGTCCATCGACGTGCATTTTGTTGGAAACGACATCGACCCCACAGGACTGGGAGAGCCGCCATTCCCGCCGATCTTCGCAGCTGTGGCCAACGCTTTGTACAAGGCGACAGGTAAACGTTATTATCATCAACCATTCATAGACGCACTGAAAAAAAGCTGAATTGACGGATAGATATGACCGGTGAAGAATCCGGCATCCCGAGTATGTACAGCACATCGCAAAATCAGACTATCATGAAAAAAATGATCTCATTCCTGATGATCTTCATGGCTGCCATGACGAATGATTCCTTTTGTCAGAATCCCGTTCCGGAAACAAGCATACGAAACGGGCAGACCGTGTATGAAGCATACTGTCTTTCCTGCCATATGGCGGATGGCAATGGACTTGAAGGGGTATTCCCTTCTCTGGTCAAGACCGGGAATTTAACCGACAAAAACAAACTCGTAAAAATCATGCTGCAAGGCATGAGGGGACCGATCATGGTGAATGGCACGAAGTATGACGGAGAAATGGCGGGAATAACCTTATCGGACCAGGAAGTGGCCGATGTCATAAACTATATCAGGAACTCCTGGGGTAATAAGGCACCCCTGCTCAAAATATCAGACGTGGCAGCGGGAAAGAAAGCCGTTGTCAAAGGCTATCAGCCCTATTGATCCATGTGGCCTTCCTGATCTTCGCCGGAATCTGACCAATAGATAAAACACTCCTGCATCCCTCACGATGCATCCCGCTGTCAGACAATTGCCATGGCATCGATCCACGAAATGTAAGCAGGCAAGCCTGTCATTCCATGATCTTTTCGAACAAGATCATTCTTAGAGTATATCTCCCCGAACCAGGCATAACCCTTGAACATTTTAAAGAGTTTAACAACAAAGAAAAAAACCTTTCATGTTCCGTGACTAATTTGGCCGTCCAAAACCCCGCAGATGAGATTTGCCAGATTCAGTGTGTGCTGTCTTCCATTATTTATATTTATTTTTTTTACGACGACCCCTACCCTTGCCCAAAGTATTCCGACGATACGAGGAAAGGTGAAGGACACATCAGAAAGCAAAATGCTTTCCAATGCCAGCGTAGTACTGATCCGGATCTCCGACTCAGTCATCACGGGCTTCACCCGTACGGATGCCGCCGGCGGATTCAGTCTACCCACCCCGGAAAAAGGAAGGCAATTGCTGATGATCTCCTATCCGAAATATGCAGACTACATCGATACGGTACAAACCGACGGCAAAGACCTCGACGTCTCCTTCATCATACTGAACACCAAGGCCAAACTGCTCAAAGAGATCATCATCAAGAGCAATGCCTCCGCCATCAGGATCAAAGGGGATACGACCGAGTTCAGGGCTGACAGCTTCATGGTCACCCCCAATGCCGATGTGCAGGAGCTCTTACGCAAGATGCCGGGATTCCAGGTGAACGCAAAAGGGGAGATCACTGCACAAGGCAGGAAAGTGAACAAAGTGCTCGTGGACGGAGAAGAGTTCTTCAGTGATGACCCTGCCGTAGTGACAAGAAATCTGCGTGCCGACGCTGTGGATAAAGTACAGCTATTCGACAAGCAATCCGATCAGGCCGCCTTCACGGGGATCGATGACGGCGAAAAGACCCGAACCATAAACCTGCAACTCAAAGAGGAAAAGAAGAACGGATACTTCGGAAAAGCGGAAGCCGGCAGCAATCTCGGAGATTATGCCAATGGAAAACTGATGGCCAACGCGTTCAAAGGGAAACGAAAGATCGCCGGATACCTCACAACAGACAATACCCAATTCGAAGCGCTCAGCTGGGATGAGGCGCGAAACTATGGCGACGGAGGCAATTCATCCACCACCGTCGGCGATGACGGCAGCATCTACATGATGTATTCGAACGATGAATACGATGAAGCCAGCGGATTGCCGAACCAACAGACTGCCGGACTATCCTACGCGAATAAATGGGGGAATACCGGCACAAACAACGCCCTGCAGTATCAACGGCTCGCGACCAACTCGATCGGGTCGGAATTCACAAAAACCATACTTCCCGACTCCTCCTTCATAAACCGTTCAGAGAATATCCAGGACATCAACAAACGCAAGGCGAAATTCAGCACCACGAACGAATGGGGCACCGATAGTACCGGACTGTTCAAGATCACCCTCAAAGGTGTGAACACCATAAAAGACGCATCAGCAAACTATACGGGTGACATGACAGGTGAGAGCGGCGCAAAGATCAATGAGTCAAATCGAAAAACCTCGCTCCATGAAGACGACAAACTCCTCAGTTCCAATATCAGTTACCGAAAAAAACTCGCAAAAACCGGACGCACCCTGTCCTTCGCATCCGACCTCAGCCTGAACGACAAAACCCAGGATGCCACACTCCAGAACACCATCCGCTTCATCGATGGTGCCGGACAGGTTTCCCGCACAGATCTCATAGACCAGCAAAAACAAGGGAAACAGAACAGCTTCTCCTCTTCCTCCAATATCACGTACACGGAACCGTTAGCAAAAAAATCGTCACTCATCCTGAAATACAGCCTCGGCATCGGAAGAAATGACGCGGAAATGCTGACGATGGACAACAACGGTGCCGGAGAATACATCAACAAAGTGGATGCACTCAGCAACCATTTCATCTTCAACACGCTCAACAACACCGTATCGGCGAACTATCGATTCACTGAAAAGAAAAAGAATTTCATCATCGGGTCAGGCATCGGGAAAAGCGTTTATATGACCAATGACCTCGACCGGAAAACAGACAGCAGGTCGTCATTCACCAACTTCATACCATCTGCAAGTTTTACGTACAGTCCACGATCACAACGCAGGCTGAAAGTCGGGTACAACGGGAATACCGTGAACCCTTCCTTGCAACAGATCCAGCCCATCGCCAACAACAACGACCCGCTCAACATACAAGTGGGCAATGCGGATCTCAGGCAGGCCTTCAACCATCAGTTCAGCATTGATGCCAGCGATTTCAAAGTCCTGAAAAGTCAATACATCAATCTGTTTGGACGTTTCAACGCGACCGACAATGCGATCACCGGCAGCAGCACGATCGACAATAAGGGACAGAGGATCTCCACCTACGTGAATACCGACGGGAATATGAACAGCAATGCCAATGCCAGATTCGGCCGTTCGATCTCCAAAGGCATCAATGGGGGATTGAACATCTCCCATACCTACAACAGGTACGTGAACTATGTCAACGGAGTCAGGAACCGCAACGACAACAGCAGCCTCGGCATTTCCCTCGACCTGAACATATACAACGACAAATGGCTTGGTTTTTACTGCTCGATCTCCGCAACGAACAATACGATCCGCACCACCCTACAGCCTGATGTGAAAACGAACTACTGGTCTTACAGCATGTGGGGCAACCTGGACCTGAATTTCAAGAAGATAAAGACCTATGTGAACATCACCAATAACTTCACCCTGTATCAAAAGACCTCCACATTCACCGACCAGCGAAACATCTTCATCCTAAGCCCCTCCGTACGGAAAACACTGACGAAGAACGATGCCCTGGAAGCCAAGGTTCAGGTGTTCGACTTACTGAACCAGAACAGCTATGTCAACCGCAACATCTCCTCGAACTTCATATCCGAAACCACCAACAACGGCGTCAGAAGATTCGTGATGTTCGGATTGATCTACAACTTCAACAAGAACGGAAAACCCCAGCAGATGTTCTGATGCGGTTCCACACAAAATAAATATGAAACATACATACATCCTTTACACGGCACTGACGATATGGCTCTCGACTTCGGTCGCAGCACAACCCGTATTCATCCAAAACGGACGCATCACCTACGAACGTAAAACCGGTCAGATGACCATGCTGGAGTCCATCCAGGATCCAGGGGAAGAGAATATGTGGGTGACTGAATTGAAAAAAGTCATGCCCCGCATCGTCACGGACGTTTATACATTGGACTTCTCCCCCGAACGGACGCATTACACGCTGGAAAAAGAAAATGCCGAAAATAAATATGCCTTGATGACCCTCAGGCCCTCAGCATCCAATTACGTGCTCCAGGATCTCGTCAGAAGAAAGACGACCATGTCTCGATCGGTATTCGAAAATGACTATGCTGTTTCTGACAATATGCAGACGTATCCATGGAAGCTCACCGGCGAAACAAGGGAGATCGCAGGATTCGAATGCCGGAAAGCCATCACCCGTATTTGTGATTCGGTCGTTGTCGTCGCGTTCTACACCGATGAGATCACCGTCCCCGGTGGGCCGGAGAATTTCAACGGACTGCCGGGGATGATCCTTGGGATCGCCGTGCCGCGCTTGTCGCTCAACCTTTTCGCCACCAAGCTCGAACGCAGCATGCCGGTCATCTCCGAAAAAATACTCAAAGGAAAAACAGTCGGCCGGGATCAGATATCGAAAGACATGGAGAAGTCGATGAAGGAATGGGGAAAAACCGGTCAGCTGATGATGTGGCTGGCAATGCTATGAACCGGCAGGATGTGAAAAACAAACATGAGGGGGTGATGATGCAACAAAAAACCAAGATCCCGCATATCACATACCAGCCCGTGATCGGCATGACCCACAAAGCCGCTGACAATCCCGGAACATGGTTTCAACACTACACTGGCAAGTGGTTCCGCATCCGTGGAGACAGGGTGAATATCACAGCAACGATCAGATACTGAAGGTCACGAACCCGTTCGGCGAATCAGCGAAATCCCGAAACCATGCGCTTCATTGCCATAGAGGGTTTTTCGCCGCATCGGCCCGCCCAACATTCCCGCGATGAATTCCATCCGTAGAAAAAATTGCTTTTTGTACAGATCCACTTCGAGGGCCAGTGGGATCATGAAATGCCACTGGAAATAATGCTTTCCCGCGAGATCCGGCAGCGATTTACCATGGACGACGGGCGTCTGTCCCGGCCGGAGGACGGTGCTGTCGATCCGTTGCGAGTAACGATGTCCGAATGCCCATCCGGCCTGAGCATCGAAGGATGCGCAGAGGTCGATGTGTCGAGAAACGGAAAAACGACGAATCAACCCGACATGTACCCCTGCAAATCTCATTTGCTGACGAAAGGACCAGGCCACTTCGGTGACCATGAAGACAGGCGCAACCTGTTCCGTTCTCACCGACAAAGAACCCGTTGATCGTTGCATGTTTTCCGTGATGTAAAGTCCGGTGATCAAACCATGCTTTTTCCAAAAGCGATTGTCGGCATCCTTGCCACGCCATTCCACATCCAGATAGACATGTTGCATCCATGGTGAAGAAGGGTTTCCCGTCAACCCATTATAAGGAAAACGGGAAAGCAGATCGATATACCCTACAGGCTGCTGCAGCAAGGGCGCGATGGAAAGGGGATTGTTGCCCGGCATATCCATTTCAAAGGTGCGCCAGCCCACACTCAGATTCCTGATCATTTTTTCCTGTGCTGATGACGGGAAACATGATGCCGTCAACGCAATACAGATGAGCCAAACACGACAAAGATCAAATGACAATCTCTTCATTTTTTTTTGGGTTGGTCAGGTCCTTCTTTTCCCGGCTTATCCTTTAACCTTCCTGCTTCCCGCAATGCCTTGTCAAGCAACATCTCCATCTGTGCGTTGACGCTTCGGAAATCATCATCCGCCCATCGCACCAAGGCGGCGTAGGTCTTTTCGCTGATGCGTAGGGCGAATGTTTTTTTTGATTCAGGCAATGTCTGAAAATTTCAATTAGTAGATTGAACCGGTGTTGACGACAGGAGATACGGAACGCTCACTGCAGAGCACCACCAGCAGATTGCTCACCATGGTGGCCTTTTTCTCTTCGTCGAGTGATACGATATTCCTCTCGGATAATTTATGAAGGGCCATCTCCACCATGCTCACAGCCCCTTCCACGATCTTTGTCCGGGCTGCCACGATGGCGGTCGCCTGCTGGCGCTGAAGCATCGCGCCGGCTATCTCGGATGCATATGCAAGGTGGCTGATCCGGGCTTCCATGATCGTGATGCCCGCCGGCTCCAGACG